>SBAX01000090.1 GCA_005240095.1 Phycisphaera mikurensis | reverse complement strand
GAGGATGGCATCGGCCTGCTCAACCATTTCGCTTGAGCAGAACTAGCGCTGTAGTGCTAAATGGCGACGCCCACGTGGATATGGCTGATTTCGCTCTGATTCAGAGCCTCCGCGGCATGTAATTGGGCGGATCTTCGCCCGGTCGCTCGATGTCGCCCTTTCGAAAGGAACGAAAATGTCGAACCGATGGATATCATCACTCTGTACGCGAAGTGCCTTTCTCTCCGTCGTGGTTCTTTCCACTGCCAGCTGCCCGGTAGCAGCCAGCCCGCTGATCATCGAAATTCAGTTACCTTCGGACACGGTCACGCTGCTGCTTTGGGACCTGCTCTACACGCAGGAAATCTGTTCGGCGGGGGCGTTTCCCTTTCCCACGCCGGGCAGCCCGCTGGCGGTGCTGGACCGAGTAACCTTCCCCGAGCAGCCGCACGTCGTGAACGCGGACTCTTCGGCCGCCGTCGTCGTTCGCGCCGATGTCTTCCTACGCGCGGAGGAGTGCCTGCGTCGCTCCTGTGGGCCCAATGAGTTCTTCTCTTTCGATGGCCGCCCGGCCGACCCCCTCGCCCTGGAGCTGAGCTACGAATTCGAACTCACTGTGGACAGTGAAACCGACCCGGCGTCTCCCACCGCGCAGCTCTGCCTGACCCTGGCGAGCCTCCGCGATGTGGAAACCGACTTGGAGATGCCGGCTGCGCTGCTTCCGCCGGAGCTTCGCGCGGCACTGGAGGGTATCGCGTGCCCGACGCTCCCCCTTGAGACCGTCCAGGAAAACCTCCTGGGAGAGTTTTCCACGATCACCCAGTCGGGGATGAGCGCCCGCCCGGATGGCTCGCGGATCGGTATGCGTTTCGAGATCGACGGCCCTGCTGCGGACAGCGCCGACTCCTGGGACCGCTTCCGCGCCGGCGAACTTGCTCCCACCGACGCCTCCCTCGACTGGAGCCTCTTCGTAGATCCGCGGGTGCTCGTGAATCTGGTTCGAAATCAGATCGACCACCAGCTTTCCTGCAAGGAAAACCGCCGCCTCGAACGATGCCACTACGATTTCGACAACGACGGCGTGGAGTGCCCCGACGAGACCGACGACCCCAAGTGCGATGAGACGATTCCGTTCCACCGCACCAGCGGCCCCACGGCATCCTGGTCGGGCGGCGGTTCGTACGGGGGCGGGCACATCGACATCGAACTGGCCGGCGAAATCCCCGGCGGCTTCTCCGAGACGCCGTGCTTGAACACCATTCACATTGATCCAGTGGACATCGACGTGGACCTGCGGATCGAGCCGGGCATCATGAATACCCACATCCTCATCGACCCCGATCCCGACGATGACGACATTCTGGTGTGCACGCTTGCTTTTCCCACGCTGGACGTGTTGACCATTCTCACACAAGTCGTCGTCGCTATCATCGCCGACTCGTTCGACCCCGATCCCAGCCACCTGGGCCTGCAGGACTGCACGCAGCTTGCGGATGACGAGTACGAATGTCCACGCGTCTTCAACTTCGATGACCCCCTTGATCTGGGCGGCCCGACCATCGGAGTGCTGCAGCTCACGCACATGATTGGCCGAAACGAGGGCGCGATCCTCGGCGGGTCGCTGCAGCGCATGGTTCGTCCGCCGGTCTTTGGGCCGCCGCCTCTGCCGCCGTTTCCACAGTTCCCAAAGGCGCCGCTGTCCGTCGGTCAAGGGTTGATCGTCGAAGGCGTGCAAGGCGGTTGCAGCAACATGGGCTGGGGCTACTCAGGGTCGTTCTCCATCGCGGGTGATGGAGTCCTGTGCCAGCCACTCACCCTCGTGGATGACCCTCCAGCCAGGCACGTGAACTATACCGCGGGTCCGGTCTGCGGGGAGGAACAGGAGACCTGCCCCGACGGCAGGACACCGTGCCCGGAGGATGGGTCGAACTGCCCGGTCGGTGTGTACGCGGTCATCTGGCCGGCCGCCGATCCCCGCGGGGCCGACTATATCGGAAACCAAGTCGTCGAGATTCGCTTCCCCGCCACCACCGACCAGGCCGCGATTAGCGGGTTTTTCGCCGACCCCTACGACCTCGCCGTGCTGGTGCGCTCCAGCGCGGGCGTGCAGCATCACGTCGTGCCAGCCCCTGCGCCGCCCGACCTCGCACGTCGCATCCAGGAGCTTTCACTGGCTATGTCGGAGTGTGAAGCACCCGGCTTCGGGTTTCGGCTCCCCCACCAAGCCCTCAACATGTTCTGGCTGCCCGACCCTCCGCCTCTCGAGATCGAGCTGACCGTCGCCTACGATGGTGAGCCGCCCATCGGCGAGATTCACCGCGCCTTCTTGACTGACCTCTCCGTGACCAACCTCAACACCGTCGTCGCCGAGCCCTGGGGCCGCCTGAACCCCAGGCTCTCGTTCCCCGGCGCCGTCCTTGGCTTCGAAGGGAAAGTGCTCTTCGACTTCCGGAGCATGGGACAAGTGGTCGTGCCGTTCTCGCTCGAATACGAGCACACGCTGCTCATGACCGACGTGCAGGACGGTTTCGAGGCCGAACTGGTGATGCTCGGCATCACCATCCTGTCCGCCGAAGTTGATTACGAGAGCCTGCCGACCGGCATCCAGAGCGCCAACGGCTCGTTCACCCTCACGCCGGACATGGTCGTGTTCCAGACGCAGCTTCTTCAGGTGGCCGGCCCGGCCGACTTTGACGAAAACGGCGACGTCAGCGCCTTCGACTGGCGCCACATGCAGAACGCAACCAGCGGGCCCGCTAAACCGACGGACTTCGCAAACACGGATTTCAACGGCGATGCACACAGCGACCTTATGGACATCCAAAGGTTTCAGAACTGGTTCACGGGGAGCGTTGGCACGAGCCGTTCCAGCGATTCGGGCGACGGCTACTGACTCAGGCGGCTCGGCGCGAGCCCTCGCCCTCCCAATAGGGCCTATAAAAAGCACTCGACAGGCTGCCTGGATGCGGATAGCCTTGCGCGCCTTGGTCGGCAACCAAGCGTTTAAGGAGGCTTTGTCATGGCATACAAGGTATCGAAGGCAGAGGTATGGGCCACGGATATTCCGAACCGGCCGGGGACGCTCTCCGGTTTGTTGGAACCGCTCAGTGATGCGGGGGCCCAACTCGAGTTCATGATCGCTCGGAAGGCGGACGGGAACACCTCGCGGGTGTTCGTGTCGCCCATCAAGGGCAGCAAACAGAAGAAGGCCGCACAGAGCGTGGGCCTCACGCCGGCCGCGGGTCTGCACGGGCTGCGGGTGGAGGGACCCGACAAGCCGGGGTTGGGCTCCAAACTGACTCGGGCCATCGCGGATGAGGGCGTCAACCTTCGTGGGGCGTCCGCCGCGGCCGTCGGTCGCAACGCCATCTTCTATCTGGCCGTCGAGTCCGAGCAGGACCTCAAGAAAGCCATGCGCGCCGCGAAAAGCGCGGTGAGCGCACGACGGAAATAGGACGCATAGGACCTATAGGACCTATGGCGCTGCGGTCTCCAGCACGCCAACGATGAGACGCGTGGCCTGGGGTGGCGTCCTGTAGACGCGGTGCGTCGCGGTGATGAAGTCGGCGGCGTCGGCCTGGAAGATGTTGGGCACGTACTTCTGCGGATTGCGGTCCACCAGGGGGAACCAGGTGCTCTGAATCTGCACCATGATGCGGTGGCCCTTCTGGAACGTGTGGAGCACGTCGAGTAGTTCAAGGGTGACTTTGGTCGGCTCGTTGGGCACGAAAGGCTCGGGGCGCTCATAGCTGCTTCGATAACGCCCGCGGATGACCTCGCTGCGGACCATCATCTGGTAGCCGCCCATGTGCACGCCGGACGGCAGGTCTTCGGGGTCCTTGGCATCCCCGGGGAACACGTCGATCAGTTTGACGATCCAGTCGGAGTCGGTGCCCGAGGTTGACACCCAGAGCTCCGCGGTGATCGGGCCGGCAAGGGTCAACTCCTCCTCCAGCGGCGCCGTCTGATAGGCGAGCACGTCGGGACGACGGGCGGCGAAGCGCTGGTCCTCCACCATGTACTCTCTGGTCATGCCTTTGGCGATGGCCTGGGTGAAGGGCGCGGGCTTGCTGGGATCGCTGACGAATTCATCGAAGGCCAGCACCTCACCCCTGCCCCTCTCCCTTGAAGGGAGAGGGGTTCCTTCCCCAGCCGCCATGAGGCCAGGGACCCATCACCAGGATGTTGAATGCGTCGGGATTGTTGCGCTCTACGGTCCGGTAGATTTTGAGGGGGCCGTAGAGGTCTTCGGCGTCGAACCAGCCGCCCACGGTCATTACGGCCGGGGCGACGTTCTTGAGATGCGGCAGGATGCTTCGTGCCCGCCAGTACTCGTCGTAGTCCGGGTGAGCCATGATGTCGTTCCAGAAGGCTACCTCGCCCTTCATGTACTTCTCATCGGCGTTCTTGAGCGGGCCTAAGTCCATGAAGAACTGATAGCCGTCCGGCGTTCCGTGCTCGAAGGGCTTGCCCCACTCGGTAGTGGGCTGGGGGCGAGGCTTGCCGAAGGCCACGTAGAAGTTGAAGGCGTGGGGCAGGAAGAACGCGCCGTGATGATGGAAGTCATCGAAGTAGAAATCGGAGACCGGCGCTTGCGGCGAGGCGGCGATCAATGCCGGGTGAGCGTCGATCATTCCTGCGGCGGTGTAGAAGCCTGGGTAGGAGATGCCCCACTGCCCTACCCGCCCGTTGTGATTGGGAACGTTGGCGAGCAGCCACTCGATGGTGTCGTAGGTGTCGGTGCTCTCGTCGATGTCGGTCGGGCTGGTTTTGACGGGGCGATGGGGGCGCATGTTTTCGAACTCGCCTTCGGACATGAACCTGCCGCGGACGTCCTGATAGACGAAGATGAACTTCTCGCGGGTGAAGTGCCAGCCGGGGCCGAGCTGCTCCTTGTACTTGTCCTGGCCGTAGGGGCCGATGCTGTAGGGCGTGCGAAAGAGCATGATGGGGTAGGTCTGCGAGGTGTCCTTGGGCGAGTACACGGCGGTGAAGAGGCGCACGCCGTCGCGCATGGGGATTTGATGTTCCTGCTTGAGGTAGTGTTCGGGGACGTACTTGTCGTCCCTCTCCCTCTCCCTGGGCGGAGGGGTTGGTTCGACCGCCACCTCGGCGATCCGCGGCGCATGCGAAGGCGCGGCGCAACCTGCGCCAATCCCCACAAGGACTAACCATATGGCGATGATCCGATGCGACCGTGCCCACTCCATGCAGCGCTCCTTTCGTTGAAGCGGGGGATTGTGCGGCAGGAGACCGCGGTTGTCGAATCGCGCCGCTTGAGATGCGTGCTTGGTAGCGGACGCTCAGCCGTCCCTCCGGGACTGAGGACGCGCGCCGCCGCTGTTTCCCGGCACGTGCCGGGCTATTCTCACGGCGTCCCGTCGGGACGCTGAGCGCGTACCGCATTTCCCGGGGCTATTCTCGGGGACGGGATGTAGGGCGACCTAGCGCGACGGTTTTCCAAACGGCGGCTATCGCTGCAAAAGCCGAGGAGCGGCTCGGCAGGAGCCTCGGCCTGCCAACTGCTACGGGCGTCTTTCCTTGGGCCAAGCGGGGTTGGGGGGACGCTCGGGAGCGGCCTCCTCCCTGCTGGGCAGGAAGACGTCGTCGGGGGGTAAAGCATCGGGGGCCAGATGGCCGGTTTCGATGGCAGCCAAGGCTTTCTCCTGTTGAGCGCTAACCTCGCCCGGAGGGGTGACCACGTCTCCTGGTCCGCGCGAGGCCGGTTGGTCGTGCGGTCCGGGCCTGTCGGGATGGTAGCTGGTGGGATCCTTGGCCTTGCGCTCGGGCACGGTCTTGCTATCGGGGTTGCGGATCATACGTCACCTCCAGGACTTGCGACTCTTGCGGGCGCGCGTGCGGCTCGCCTGCCCGCCAGCCCTCACCCCTGGCCCCTCTCCGGGAGAGGGGAAAGACGGCTCGGCGGGAGCCTGATACCACCTCCCGCAGCGGCTCCGCGAAGCCTCGCCCTCCCGAGCTTGCGCGCCCTGCGCGCGTCGAGTCCGAAAAGACTCTACGCTCGCCGATAGCGGCGTTCCAGGCGAATAAACATGATGTGAGGCAAGAGCAGTGGACGCAGCGGACGTCGGCTCGGCTGGAGCCTCGCCCTCCCACGCGTTGGCGCGGGAGGGATCTCGGCTTGACGCTGGCCCTCACCCCTGCCCCTCTCCCGAGGGGAGAGGGGCGACCGGCAGGACACGGCTCGGCGGGAGCCTCGCCCTCCCCACTTCCCGACAAGGGATCGTGCAATACTGTCCCTCGAGATTCGTTTGGCTTGCGGGAGCGTTCCTGTGGAGGGAACGCGTTATGGGGTGCTTAGATCAAGGAGCGAGAGATGTCGATCAGAGCGAGATGGGCCTTGGCAGGGTTCGTGGGGACGATGGGGGCCGCGGCGTGGGGGCAGGATAAGCCCGGGGGGACGCCGAACTGCGCGG
>SBAX01000400.1 GCA_005240095.1 Phycisphaera mikurensis | reverse complement strand
GTACTTGGTGGCCATCCGCAGCAGGCCGGGCATGCCCGGCCTGCTGCGGATGGCCACCAAGTACGTGGCCGACCGCGGCGGCAACATCGATAAGGACATCGCCGACAAGTTCGGGGAGAAGGCGGTGGTCTTCCTGAGCATCACGGCCAAGCCCGCGGACATCAAACGCATGGAGGCGGAGAAGGAGCAGCTTAAGGTTGCCAGCGGGTGCGGGGTGGTCTTCCAGCCCATGAAGGCGCCTACCGTACCGCCGGGCTATCAGGACGACCTCCACGGATTCGACGTGGTGTCCGAGGATGCGCCGGGCCTGGTCGCAGAGATCACCAAGCTGGTCGCGGATTTCGGGATGCTCATCGTCGGTCACACCGGCGAGCGGCGTGTGGTTCCCGGCCCGCGCACCAGGGTCGAGGCTGGTCAGAAGTACGTGGTCATGCTCCCCGTCAACTTCGATCACCTGGAGTTCGCCCGGGCCCTGGATCACCTCATCAAGCGCTACAACGGAAGCATCAAGACCCCGCTGCGCACTGTGCCGGGACTGCTGTGGTGGTGGTAGAGCCTCAGCGGTCGCCAAACCCCCGGGGTTTGCTGCGGTGCCAGTTCCAGGCGGTTTGCAAAGTAGCGCGGATTTCTGGATAGCGCGGTTTCCAACTCATGTCGGCCATGACGCGTGTGGGATCGGCAACGAGCTGCGGGGGGTCGCCCTCGCGGCGTGGGCCGCTCCTCGTCGGGATAGGATGGCCGGTGACTTCGCGTGCGGCCATGATCAACTCGGCAACGCTCACACCACGGCCGGTGCCCACGTTGTAGCCAGTGAAAGTTCCCTCCTGCAGGCGCTCGATGGCCAGCACATGGACCGATGAGAGATCCTCCACGTGAATGTAATCGCGGACGCACGTTCCGTCGGGCGTGGGATAGTCGTTGCCAAAAACGGAGATGGCTTCTGCGTGGCCCAGCGCGACCTGAAGCACGCGGGGGATGAGGTGCGACTCGGGCCGATGGTCCTCGCCGATGGCGCCGTCGGCGCTTGCCCCGGCGGCATTGAAGTAACGAAGAGCCACGGCCCCCAATCCCCACGCCCGGGCTGAATCCTCCATCGCCCATTCGATGGCCAGCTTGGTGCGGCCGTAGGGGTTGATAGGGTTCTTCGGCATGTCTTCAGTGATGGGCACCTGCGGAGGGATGCCATATACGGCACAAGAGGAACTGAACACAAATCGCTTCACGCCATGGCGGCGCATGGCCTCCAGAAGCTCCACAGTGAGCGCAATGTTGTTGCGATAGTAGCGCAGCGGCTCGCGCACGGACTCGTTGACCTCGGCCAGGGCGGCAAAGTGCATCACGCCGTCGAAGCGCCCGGCGGTCAGCGTGCGATCGACGAAGGCGGCATCGCCGAGGTCACCGACGGTGAGCATGGCGCGAGAATCCACCGCCGCCCGGTGCCCATTGGCCAGATTGTCCAGCACGACGACCTTGTGCCCGGCATCGCAAAGCCCGCGCACGCAGTGCGACCCGACGTATCCTGCTCCACCGGTAACGAGAATCCGCATGGCGAGTTGCGATTATAGCTCGTGTTGAGACCAGGTGTAGGAACTATTCGGAAGGACTAGAGGGCTGTCAGCCTCGTTGATCCTGCCTCCGGATTCGTGTACGCTACCTAAAGTGTACCCAGGAACCGCGGCGCCAAGCTCGTACGACGTGAAGCTGGAATGCCCATCGAATGAATGAGATAACCCTCCAACCTGACCTTCAGGAATTCGTCGAGCAGAAGGTCCGCGCCGGTCATTATGCCAACGCGAGTGACCTTGTTAATGACATCCTGCGGCTCTTGCGGGACCACGAAGACGCCCTGATGCCTACTGATCCCGCGGAGCTGGCGGAGCTGCGTCGAAAGATTGCGGCCGGCATTGAGCAACTCGATCGCGGCGAGGGGACTACGCTCAACGATGAGTCTCTCGAACAATTCATTGAGGACGTCAAGTCACGAGGTCGAGAACGGTTGCGTGCGAAGCGACCAGCAGGATGAGGCGCTACCGGCTATCGCCCGAAGCACGGAGCGATCTGGACTCCATCTGGGATTACATCGCGGACGACAATATCCCTGCCGCCGATGGACTACTGCACAAGGTCCATGAGAAGCTGCGTTTGCTCGCTGAGGCGCCGGGCGTAGGCAGACCGCGTGATGAACTGGCGCCGGGTCTCCGCAGCCTGCCGGTGGGGAACTATCTTCTGTTCTACCGCGTGATCCGTGAGGGGATCGAAGTCGTGCGCGTTCTGCACGGCGCCCGAAACCTGCCGCCGCTGTTCGACGCATAGCCCTCCGTTTTTTTCTTGGACCGGCCAATAACCGCAGAAGAACAAGCCCCGGCTAATTCGGTCACTGCCGCGGCGTGCCGATGAGATGGGCACGCGCTGGGCCCCCACAGCGATTCCTACCCCTGCGCACGAGGACGGCATGAATCCCGACTATGAAGGCTCCATCCTGATCGTGGAGGATGAAACGGAACTGCGTTTCATCCTCGGCGCGCACCTGCGGGCCAGCAATTTCGAGGTCCTGGAAGCGCCCGACGGGCTCAAGGGCATCGAAGTAGCCACGCAGCGCCATCCCGACGTGATCATCATGGACCTGGGGCTGCCGCAGATGGACGGCATCTCCGTGACCCGGGCGCTCAAGGGCGACCCCCGCACCGCAGGCATTCCCATCATCATGCTCACGGCCCGGACCCGCTCAGAGGATATCGTCCGCGGACTGGAGGCGGGAGCCCAGGAGTACCTTCCCAAACCCTTCGACGTGGCCGAGCTGATGGCTCGGGTGCGCACGGTGTTTCGCCTGGCCAAGGCCCACAAAGACCTCGACCGGCTCAATACTCAGCTCGAGGCCGAGGTGGACGTCAAGACGCGGCGCTTGCAACAGCTCTACGAATTCATGCGCGATCTGAACCACGCGGACTCGCGGGATGAGATCCTCGACCTGCTGGTCCGCGTTGTCCAGCAGACGACAGGCGCCCGGCGCATCTCTTTGTTCCTGACCGACCCCAAAGGAGAGCGGCTGCTCTGCGAGCGGGCGGTGGGCATGGATCGGAGCGTGGCGGAGCGGCTGCAGCTCCAGACCACCGACGGCATCACCGGGCAGGTCTTCCAGAGCGGCAAGACCTACGTGGCTAAAACCTACGGCACCTCGCCCAGCGGAGGCCCGGACTACCACCGGGACGCCTTCCTCAGCACGCCTCTCATCTCTACGTCCCTGGAGACACAGGACGGCGTACTCGGCGTGCTCAACGTAACCGACAAGCGCGACGACACGGCCTTCTCCGAAGACGAGATCGAGTGCATCCGCTCGGTGGCCGACGGGGCGGCGATCGCCCTGCACAACATCATCCGCCGCGAAAGACTGCGGCAGTCGGTGCGCGTGCTGCTCAAGACCGTGGGTCGGCTTGCGGAATACCGCGACGAGGAAACCACGCAGCACCTTGAGCGCGTGGCCAAGATGTCGCGCGTTCTGGCGTGCGAGCTTCAGCGTCAAGGACCCTACAGAGCCACGGTCACCAATGCCTTCGTGGACATGCTGGTGCAGGCCGCCCCCATGCACGACATCGGCAAGGTTGGCATCCCCGACGAAATCCTCACCAAGCCCGGCAAGCTCACCGACGAGGAGTTTCAGATCATGAAGACGCACACGGACATCGGTCGGCGTGTGCTGTCGCAAGCCCTGGACCCGGCCAACCCTGTGCCGCTGCTGCAGATGTGCATCGACATCGCCTGGTGCCACCACGAACGCTTCGACGGCGGCGGCTATCCCCGGCGAATAGCGGGCGACAAGATCCCCCTCTCCGCCCGGATCATCGCCCTGGTGGACGCCTACGACGCCATCACCAGCGAGCGCCGCTACAAGAAGGCGCGATCCCACGAGGAGGCCGTCAACGTCGTCCGCTCCGAATCCGGGAAACACTTTGACCCCGAGCTGGTCGAGGCCTTCCTGCGGTGCCAGGAACGGTTCGACGAGATCCGCGCCCGGGCGGCCGATGCGATTTCCGAGCCTGCTTCGGCCCGGCCGTAGGTCCGCACATTCACGCCCTTGAACCGTGAAAGCTGCTGACCGACGTCGACTCCCTCCCTGGGGAGCGCTGCACCGGTGCGGCCAGACGCCCAAGGTTGGTCGAGATAAGCACCGTGCGGTAGAATCGCCCAGCGGCGATGGGATGTTCATCCGCCGCCTTGGGAGGATCAATCATGTTTCGACCGTTTCAGGATCCGCAGATGTCGTTGGGCGCCCTACAGGACGAAATGAACCGCTTGTTTGAGCGCGTCTGGCACGGGGGCGTATCGACCCGCCCGTTCGACGGCCAGGCGTGGGCCCCCCCTATCGACCTGTTCGAGTTCGACGACCGCTACGTGCTCTTCGCGGAGATTCCGGGCGTGGCTCCGGAGTCGGTCGAGCTCTCCTGCCTGGGCAACTGCCTGACCATTCGCGGCGAAAAGCGCCGCCCGCCGGACATCAAGCAGGAAACCTCGCGGCAGAGCGAGCGTCGCTTCGGCGCCTTCTGCCGGACCGTGGACCTGCCCTGCGAAGTGGAGGCCGACCGGGCCGGCGCCAAGTTTGTGAATGGGGTGCTGGAGGTCACCGTGCCCAAGTCCGCGGCCAGCCGTCCCCGCACCATCCGCGTGGAAGTCAAGGACGACAAGCCGTCTTCCGGTGGTGGGGCAAGGTAGTCGGCTCGGCAGGAGGGTTGGGCTCAAATCCGGCACTGCGAACCGCAAGTACAGGTGCAGCAAGGGTTTCCATAGCCCGACTTCCCGTTTTGATGCCAACCCACCCCAAACCCTACGGCTCGGCAGGAGCCTCGCCCTCCCGCTAGCCCGCCAGCGGCGGCTCGGAGGTGTCGCTCTCGCCCTCCCGTCAGCCGCCGAAGAAGGTGCGGAGGCGGTCGGGGCAGGGCTTGGAGCGGTGGTACTCGACCTCCAGACGCTTGATGAGAGTCGAGCCGTCTACCTGGTAGGTGGTGGCTACTCGCTTCTCGGGGCTCTCGAACTTTTCCACGACGCGATGACGCAAGGGGCCCGACGGGCCGGCGGACTCGACCTCAAAGAGCATCGTCCGCGTGGACGCGTCCCAGGTTCCCTTGACGATGCTCGGTCCGGTGTTGGAGACATTGTCGAACCACACGCCATGGTATTTTTTTTCCGCCGCGTTCCAGGCCAGGGTCCCGTGAGCCTTGAATGCCTTCTGTCCGCTTGAGGACGTATACACCCGCCGGATGGCGTGGTAGTCGAGGATCCAGTTGATCTCCTCGCTACCCTTGGCCGAGGCGATGACCTGGCCGCGGGTGTCGAGATGGCTTTCCGTCACGCTCCAGGGGCCGATGAACAGCTCCAGGGGAGCCATCTCCGGAACCGGAAAATCAATGGGCTTTTCGGCCTCCGTCTCACGGGGGTCGGTCTGGGCGAGCACCATGAGCGGCGCCGCAAAGACCACGACGGCGATCCATTTGCCCCTTGCAGCCCGCTCCCTTACGGTCGCGGTTCTGATTCCTGCCCGCCGCCTTAAGGTCGCGGTACTGATTTGAGCTGACACGGTCTTTCCTCGGATGGCTTAGCGCGCGGCGAGCGTCCGGGCCCGCGCGACGATGTCTTCTACGCCGACGCCCACATACTTAAACACTTCATCTGCGGTTTTGGCGGATTTGGGAATGCGTGTAGGGGTCATCCCGACTACGCGAATGTCCGCCACGGCACCTGCCGCCTCCGCCAGCTCCGCGTGGAGCCCGCCCAGATAATTATCCTCAACCGTGAGGATGGCTCCACCCGCCGCCCGGGCGCCAGTCAGAATCGGGGCGGCGTTCAGCGGTAGTGTATAGGCGTCAAACACGTTGCAACGCACGCCTTGGTCAGCAAGGCGGGTGGCGGCCTGGAGGACGGTGTGCAGCATGAACCCGCAGCTCACCAGGGTGAGGTGCTCGCCTCGGCGTAGCTGCTTGCAGCCGCCCGGCTCGAATCGCTCGTCGGTGACGTAGAGAAACGGCGCGTCGGGTCGATGCGTCCGCAGGTAGCACAAGCCGCGAAGGTTGGCCGCGAGTTCCGTGAGGCGGTAGGCACTGATCGCGTCGCTGGGCTGGAAGACCCGGCAGCCCGGTGTGCCATTGCCGGTGTCCACGCGGGTGAGGCTGCGGAAGTAGGCCACGTCGCTGACGGCCATCTGCGAGGGACCGTCCGCGCCCAGGGAAACGCCGCAGTGGGAGCCGACGATCTTGATGTTGGCCCGGGAGATGACGGCCATGTCGATCTGGTCCACGGCCCGGGCGATGAACTTGCCGAAGCTGCTGGCGAAGGGAATCTTGCCGCCCGCGGCCAAGCCCGCGGCGGCGCTGATCATGTTCTGCTCGCCGATCTTGCACTCGAAGAAGCGGTCCGGATAGGCCTTGGCGAAACGCTCGGAGAACGTGGAGTTGCTCACGTCGCCGTCCAAGGCCACGATCCGCGAATCGGCCTCGCCTAGTGCCGCCAGCGCCACGCCATAGGCGGCGCGGGTGGCGAGCTTCTTGGCCTTCAGCGCGTTCGAGAGACCAGCGCGTTCCAGCGCCTGCTCGAACGCTGCGATGGCAATCGATCGGTCCGGGCCACGCAGCGACGTTCGCGCCGGACTCGGAGGTTTCCACTGCCCGTTCGCCTTGGCCCCAAGACGTTTTCCGGTGGCGTCCAGCTCGGCACAGCACTTGTCCAGCTCCGCGGAAGGCACCGGCTTGCCGTGGAAGTTGCTGTTACGCATGGAATCAACGCCCCAGCCCTTCACGGTCCGGGCGATGATGGCCAGCGGTCGATCCGTAAGACCAGCCTTCCCCACGGCGCTGGCGAGCTCCACAGGATCGTGGCCGTCTACACGGAGGACTTCCCAGTTGAAGGCCGCGGCTTTGGCCGCGAGCGAGTCGGCCGACTGCTGTGGAGAGACTTTCCCGGCCTGGCCCTCGCCATTGCAACTGAAGACGGCGCAGACTTTGGTGAGGCGGTGGTCTACGATGAAGTCCATCGCTTCCCAGACCTGGCCTTCGCGGGATTCGCCATCGCCGATGATAACGAAGATGCGTTTGTCGATCCCGTCTAACCGCGCGGCCAGCGCCAGTCCCGCGCCGACGGACAACCCCTGCCCCAGCGAACCCGTGGCGGCATCGAAGAACGGAAAGCCCTCCGCCGGGTTGGGATGCCCGTCGAGTGGGCTGTTCAGCTCGCGGAGCGTCGTCAGATCATCAATCCGCAAGGCTCGCCGTTCACCAGCAGGCGTGACCACCGTTCCGCCAAGGTCGGCGTAGGCCGCGTACACGATCGGTACGCTGTGCCCCACGGATAGCACGAGCCGGTCGTTGCCGGGGTTCCACGGGTCGGTGGGCTCGTAACGCATCTGCCGATACATCAGCTCGATGATGATGTGAGCGAGGGCCAGACCGCTGGAGGGATGTCCCGATCCCGCGGCGGTGGTCATGCGAACGACATGTTTGCCCAACTCGACGGCTTTGGCATGAACGGCACTGGCTTGCGACACGAAGGTCTCCGAGATCAAAACGATTTCTGGTTCGCGCAATTCGCAGGCTTGAAAGCGTACGAAGCGTCTTTCCTCCGAAGCAATCACGGTATCGCCGGGTCGGCCGGCGGGCAAGCGAGCGTGATTTGCCAGTTGGGAGGGCGAGGCTCCCGCCGAGCCGAGGCGTGTGATCTCCCCCTACGGCTCGCCAGGAGGCTCGCCCTCCCCCGAAGACCGACGCGCCGACCGCGCGTTACTCGCCTGTGAATTTTGCAGAGCGTTTTTCGAGGAAGGCGGTGACGCCTTCGCGGTGATCCTTGGTTTGTCCGGCTGTGGTCTGGAGCATGGCCTCGTAGTCGAGTTGGGTTTCCAGGTCGCTGGTCCAGGCGGCGTTGATAGCCCGCTTGGTGAGGCCGATGGCGCGGGTGGGCAAGCCGGCGAGCTTGTCGGCCAGTTTTTTCGTGGCTCCGGCGAGCTGGTCGTCGGGCACGACCTGATTGACAAGACCGATCTGAAGCGCTTCGGCGGCCGTGACTTTGCGACCGGTGCAGGCCATCTCCATCGCCCGGGCGATGCCGATCAGGCGAGGAAGCATGAACGTGCTTCCCGAGTCGGGCACCAGGCCGACGTTGACGAAGGCCTCGATGAAGCTGGCGGATTCCGCGGCGAGGCGCAGGTCGCAGGCCAGAGCCAGACTGCATCCCGCCCCGGCAGCCACCCCGTTGACCGCCGCGATGACCGGCTTTTCGATGGTCCGCAGGCGGACAATCAGTGGGTTGTACTTCTCGCGAAGGTGCGCCCCGAGTTCGATCGGCTCGGGACTCTGGTAGCGTGCGGCGACGTCGGCCAGATCCTGGCCGCTGGAAAAACCCCGCCCGGCGCCGGTGAGGATCAGGCAGCGGACGCTCTTATCCTTGTCGGCGTCGGCCACGGCGCGCCCTAAGGCGGTGAGCAGCTCGTTATCCAGCGCGTTGAGCGACTCCGGCCGGTTCAGGCAAAGCGTGCGAACGGCGCCTTCATTCTCGACGAGCAGCTTGGACATCACGTCGCCTCGTAGACCCTCCGATGTTAAGTAGTCCGCGGGGCGCGTCAACACATGTCACACGGGCGCGTCCCAAAGCTCGGTAGGCGATCCGACGGTGATTCGAAGTCGATTCCACTCGGCGTGCAGCGCGGCCAAGTCCCCTCCGGCGACGATGGCATTCCAACGGAGGATCGCCTGCACCAGCTTCCCGACCAGATCGGCCACCTCGAGATATGCGAACCGGTCCGGGGCAAGCAACTCCTGCAGGCTGACCGGCATCACTGAGTCGGTAACGACAGGCGGAATCCTGCGGAGATTGACGCCCACGCCGGTGATGAGGGCCTGCAGTTCGCCGTGCTGGATGATGGCTTCGGTCAGAATGCCTCCCAGTTTACGGTTCTCGACGTACAAGTCGTTGACCGGCTTGAGACGGATGTCGAGTTGGGTCGTCTCACGCAGGACCATCGCGCAGCCGACGCCCGCGGCGCGGGTGTACAACGAAAGGTCAGCGGCGGTTACGGGTGGGCGATCCACCACGGACAGATAGATTCCCGCATCGCGAGGAGAGGACCACGTCTTTCCGCGCTGCCCCTTGCCGGCGGTCTGCTCGCGGGCCAGGACGTAGCCCCGGGACGCCATGCGTCCCTCGCGAATCAGCCGCTTGGCGACCTCGTTGGTGGAGTCAACCGTGTCTAGTAGGACCGCCTGCATGGGTGGAGCACGCTACTATCCGGCGCCATCCTGTCGGAGGGGCGTGCCCTTGTCAAAGCGTTTCCGAGCCAGTACTATCCCCCGCTCCTGCGGGGAAGACGCCTTCGTGCCGCCCACTGGGTGAGCGGCGCTTCTCTCGCCTCGTCAAAACCAAACTCCGGCCGCGGGCGCAGCGACCGTATCGGGTCAGGCCAGGTCCGCGGCAGGGACGACAAGCGTAAGCAAGGGGCGCGGCACGGCGCCTCTTGTGGAAAGAGGTGGCGGAAATGACCGAGAAGGTTGCGGTGGTGGGAGCAGGCTTCACCTCGCTTCGCGCCATGAGCCCGGATATGTCCTTCCGCGAGATGGTCTTCGATGCCGCGGTGCGGGCCTACGAAGACGCGGGGATTACGCCACGGGACATCGATTCGGTGGTCGCCCTGGGCGAGGATTTTCGCGAGGGCACCTGCATCTCCGACGAGTACGTGCCCGATCAGCTCGGAGCAGTCCAGAAGCCGGTGCAGACGGTCAGCGGCGACGGACTGCAGGGGCTGGGCGTGGCCGCGATGCTCCTCAACACCGGGGCCTGCGAGATCGTCGTGCTGGAGGGTCATTCCAAGGCCTCCAACATTCGACACCCGGCGCACGTTGAGGCCATGGCTCTCGATCCCGGTTTCGTCCGCCCGCACGGCTGGCACCCGGTCTTCGTGGCCGGGCTGGAGATGCGTCGCTTCCTGCACGAAAGCGGCAACACCGCCGCCCAGGCCGCCCGCGTGGTCGCCAAGAACCGCCGCAATGCCCTGCGTAATCCCATTGCCGCCTACCCCGCCAAAGTTTCCTTCGAGCAAGTACTGGAATCACGCCCCCTCGCCGAGCCGCTGCGGGAACTGGATTGTGCGGCGCCTGCGGATGGGGCGTTCGTGTTTGTGATCGCCCGCGAGTCGGCGTTCAAGCGGCTGCGCGGGCAACCCGTCTTCCTCGACGGCATCTCCTGGATTTCGGACACGTGCAATCTGTTCACCCGCGGCTGGGGGGAGGCGTCCTACACCCGGCAGGCGGCGGAGCGTGCCTATGCCATGGCCGGGGTCAGCAGCCCCTCGCGGGACTTGAACTTCGCGGAGGTGGACGACTCCTTCGCCTACAAGGAGCTGCAGCACATCGAGGCCCTGGGCCTGGCGCCCAAAGGGCAAGGCGGGACCATGCTCGAGCAGGGAGCCTTTGATGCCGGCGGCAAGTTGCCGGTGAACGTCTCGGGAGGCTCGCTGGGCTGCGGTCACCTGCACGACGCCTCGTCCCTGCGAGGCCTGCTGGAGGCCGTCCTGCAACTTCGCGGCCATGCGGGAGAGCGGCAGGTCGCCAATGCCCGCCGCGGACTGGTCTGTTCCTGGCGCTCGATCCCCACCGCCACTGGCGCGGTCGCGGTTCTGAGTCGGAGGTGATGAATCCATGCCCAAGGTTGCCGTATTAGGTGCGGGTCTGACGCGATTCATGCGCCGCTCGCTGGAGACGGGGCGGGAATTGTGCTGGGAGGCCGCCTCCGCCGCGCTTCGCGAGGCTGATCTGACCCTGGCGGACATCGATTGCGTGGTCATGGGCACGGCCCCGGACGCCTTCGACGGCGTGCACATGAAGGGCGAATACCTGCTCGACGGCTGCGGGGCCAAGGGCAAGCCGTACACCCGCGTGTACGTGGGCGGTGGCTCGGGCGTCTTTGCGCCCATCGCCGGATGGTACCACCTGGCCAGCGGAGCGTTCCGCACCTGCCTGGTTATGGCCGAAGAGAAAATGTCACCCACCCAGCCGCATCCCCAGGGTGCCTTCAACGCCATCTACGATCAGTTCACCGAACGCCCCCTGGGCGTCAATCTGCTGTGGATCTTCTCCCTCGAGCAGATGCGCTACATGCAGACCTACGGCATCCCCATGGAGTCCATCGCCAAGGTGGCGGTGAAGAACAAGCGCAACGCCAAGGACCATCCTTCCGCCCAACTGGGCGGGGATTTCACCGTCGAGCAGATCGTCAATGCCGAGATCATGGCCTATCCCGTGACGCGGCTGATGGTCAGCCCGGTCACCGACGGCGCGGGGGCCATGGTGCTGTGCAACGAAGACTTTGCTAAGAAAAAGGGCGGCAAGCACGTGTGGGTGGACGGCGTGGGCTGGAACCTGGATACGTCCTACTGGACCAACCGCGACCTGGCCTATCCGCAATACGTCGAGAACGCCGCGAAAATGGCTTACAAGATGGCCGGCATCAAGAACCCGCGGGAGGAGATCCACGTGGCCGAGCCCTACGATCCCTTCTGCTACAAGGAGCTGCACCATCTGGAAGGTCTGCAGCTCGCCGGCAAGGGCGAAGCGCCCAAGCTGCTGGAAAAAGGCTTCTGGGATCGCGACACGACCACGGGCATTCCGTCGAGCCCGTCGGGCGGGCTCCTCGGCGTGGGCAACCCCATCGCCGCGGCAGGCATTATGAAGGTGGCGGAGATCTTCTGGCAGCTTAAGGGCACGGCCGGGGCGCGGCAAATCCGCCGCACGGCCAAACGCGGACTGGCCCAGGCGTGGGGCGACCTGATGCAGGTCGGCACCGTGGTCGTCTTAGGAACATAAGGACACTCGGCGATGATCAGTGAACTACGCGGCACGTCGCTTCGCGAAGAGGACATCGGCTCCGGCAATGTGCTGACCACCGAATGGCGCCCCAAGCTCGACTTCGCCTTCGATCCCGGCGTGGCCATCGGGCAGTTCCTGCAGGGTCTTAAGGAAGGAAAACTTCTGGGCCGCAGATGCCATCAGTGCGGACGCACCATGATTCCTCCGCGGATGTTCTGCGAACTGTGCTTCCGGCGAAACGACGAATGGGTGGAGCTGAAGGACACCGGACGGGTGAATACCTTTTCCGTGTCCTATGTAAATTGGGACGCCTCGCGGCGGGAGAAGCCGCAGGTGCCGGCGGTCATCGAGATCGACGGGGCCAGCCCGGGCATGGGCATCCTGCACCTGCTCAGTGAGGTGGGCGAGTCGGTCAAAGAAGTGATGGCCCGCGTGAAGGTCGGCACGGCCGTGCAGGCGGTGTGGAAGCCCGCGGCCCAGCGCGAGGGCAGCATCACCGACATCCTCTATTTCCGCCCGCTATCGTGAGCCGCGGGCTTTTAGCCCGCGCGGACGGCAACGGCCAAGGCAGCCGTGAAAAAACGATCGCTGAATCATCCAGAGGTGAGGCCATGAGGGAATTCGTAACCAGCAACACGCAAGTCAAACCCGTCTCCAGCGACTGGTCGGTGTGGTTTCGGTACACCTACGGGGTCGCCGGCGAGCGCTTCCTCCGGGAGATGACCCAGAACGGTAAACTCGTGGGTTCAGCCTGTCCGCAGTGCAAGCGGTCATTCCTGCCCCCCAGCCTCTACTGCGAAGACTGCTTTGCGGAGATGGGCGAATACAAGCCCATCGTAGGCGAGGGCACGGTGGACACCTTCACCGTCCTCCACGAATCGCTGGAGGAAACCCGCCTGGACAAATCCATCGTGATTGCCTTCGTGAAGTTCGACGGCGTCAGCGGCGGCTGGCTGGCCCCGCTGACCGGCGTAAGCGCCGACAAAGTTCGCATCGGTATGAAGGTCAAGCCCGTGTTCGCAAAGGACAAGAAGTCCATCCAGGCCCTCACCTGGTCCCCGGCCTAGTCGGCACGTACCCAAACGTAGCGTCGCCCCTCGTGGGCGGCGCTTGGCGGTCCGCAACGTTCGACCTTCAAGCGCCGCGGACAAGCCGTGACGCCACAGCTCGCGGCTCGGATCGGGATCAAGGCCTCAAGGCGCTGCCAGCAGGCCGTGGAGGACCTCGTAGTCGGCAAGGTCGATGTGGTCATCGGCGTCCCAGTCCCCGCAGGCACAGGCGTCATCAACCGCTGCATTTCCGGAAAAGCAGTTCTGAAAGGCAGCCACGTCGCGCAGATCGATTCCGCCGTCTTCGTTCATGTCGCCGAAGTCGGCACAACTGCAGACGTTGGGGCAGTTTTCCCGCGCCTTGCGGGCGCAGACGTCGTCCCATTTGCCGCGGCAGCAGAACTCGTCGCCCAGTTCGATGCAGACGATCTCGCAGCAGTACTTCCGGTCGCACCCGGGCGTAAAGTTGTAACCGCAGCAGTCGCCCTGCATGGGACATTCGATGGGCGGCTCGCAGACCTCGCAGAGGATCGTCGCCAGCTCCACGCACGCCCCGCCCCACCCCGAATCGCAGCACGATGGATCCTCGATGCACACCAGGTCGCAGCAAAGGGGGTCGCTGCAGCCGTTAGTCGGATGTACCGTGCAGCAGTCTCCGGTACCCGGACAACCCCCGCTGCCGCCGCACAGGCTGCCGCACATGTCCTCGGCCCAGCCCACGCAGACGCTGTCCCAGGCAAAGAAGCATTCGAAATCGAAGTCGATTACCGTCTCGCTGCAGACCGGGTCATCGCAGCCACCGCCCACGTGCGGGGTGCAGCAATTGCTGACCCCCGCCGGCGCTTCGTCGCCGACCAATGGCGCAGCGGGCAAAAGGAGAGCCGCAAGGTGCAAGGCAAGTCGCGTCATAGGCTTTCCCTCCATCAGATGGACGATTGCTTGAGGTCATCAGCATAGCAGAAGGTAAGCGCTGCTGGCAAGCGGTTTTGGCGGATGGCCATCCCCTTTGACGACGGGTGGCTCATCCTTTGCGTGAGCAAAGGGTGGGGAGGCGGCGATGATCGAACGCCCGTGATCGCTAAGCTCTCGTTGCGTTATCGAGCCTCGATCATCGAGACCCCACCCATCGCGTTGCGATGGATGGGGCACCTACAAGCGTTTTTCCGCCTGGGGTTCGCCTCAATTTGACGCTACGGGCGGCCGATGATAAGGTAACGCAAGCGTTTCGTCCGAGAACGGGCGACGCGAGCGATTACCGACCGCTGGCGAAAGGCGCGAAGCGAAGCGCGGCTTTCGCCATCGGCCTGTAGGGAGCAACCGTGGTCGATGCCGATCTATCGGCCCGCGCACAGCAGTTGCTCGGGCACACCTTTCACGACACTCGCCTGCTGCATACTTCGCTGACCCACTCCTCCGTGGCCAACACCCGTGTGGAGAGCAACGAACGGTTGGAATTCCTGGGCGACGCCGTGCTGGGCATGGTGATCTGCGAGGAACTGTATCGCCGCTATGCCCAGTGGCTGGAGGGAGACCTCACCAAGGTCAAATCGGTGATCGTCTCGCGGCGGATCTGCGCGGAAATCGCCGATACCATCGGGCTCACGGAGCTGCTCGTCCTGGGCAACGGGATCGGGGCAAAAAACAACCTCCCGGTGTCGCTGCGCGCGGCGGTGTATGAGGCGGTCATCGGCGCGCTGTTCCTGGACGGCGGAGTGGAAGTCGCCCGGAATTTCATTCTTCGCACCATAAGCCCGCACCTGGCCGCGGCCACGGGCACCGGCTCGCATGAGAATTACAAATCGTCGCTCCAGCAGTACGCCCAGCGGCGCCTCTCCGCCACCCCGAACTACGAGGCCCTCGACGAGCAGGGACCGGACCATAGCAAGTGCTTCGAAGTATGCGTAGTGCTCGACGGAGAGCGCTTCCCCAGCGCCTGGGGCCCCAGCAAGAAAGAGGCCGAGCAGGAAGCAGCCAAGCGGGCCCTGGAAACCCTCCGCGAGCGCGACCGCCAGCGCACCCGCGGCGCGTGAAACCGGCTGGAGCTTCTATCGAGATGTAGCGTCGCGGCTTGTCCGCGGCGCTTGAAGGTCAAAGACCGCGGGCAGCAAGGCGCCGCCCACAAGCGGCGACGCTACCATGGGACGTAAAGCGGCTGCTACGCCTCCACCTCGACCTTGAACCCTCCGTAGACCATGCGCTTGCAGTCGAAGGGCATCTTCTTGGCGTTGCACATCTTCGCGATCCGCGGGTCGGCCATGACCTTGGCGTTGACCTTGTCGCGATGAGCCCGGGACTTGTAGACGATCCAGGAGAAGAGCACGGTCTCGCCGCGCTTGACCTTGATTTGCCGCGGGAAAGGCACGCACATCTTGATATCCAGGTCGTCACCGACGCACTCCCGGTATTCGAGAGCCCCGTGATCGCGCCAAATCCGCCCCGCCTTCTTGGCCATGCGGAAATAGGCCTTCAGGTTTTTCTTGGGAACGGGCAATACATATCCATCGACGTAGGCCATATTCAATCCTCCTTTGACCGCGGATTTGAGCATAGTTTGTCGCGTTGGGAAAGTAGGGCGACGTGCGCCCGGTTGCGGTTCATGGGCGTGCCGTGATAGGTTGCGTCCAGCAAGGCTTCAGACAGTTTGGAGGAAATGATGAGTCAGCGGCGATTCCCGTGGTTGATGGTGCTCGGATTGCTGGCCTTAGCGCCCGCGGGGTGTCCGTCCGCCGACGTCGGCGACGGCCAGGACACCACCGATGACGGCGCGACGGACGACGATAATGGCGACAGCAATGGCGGCGACGGCGTGGAGCCCGGCGTGGACATCATGGTCGCCAACGAAGGCGCAGCCCACGTCCCGGTTGGAGAACAGGTAACGTACCAAGCCAATCCCCCGGCCTCCGGTTCGCATTGGTCGCAGGGTGGCGTGGCTCCGGTTGCACCAGGCTTCTACGAGACCGCGGTGGAGGAAGAGCAGTGGCTGCACAACCTTGAGCACGGCTACGTCGTCGTCCTGTACGACTGCCGCGGGCCGTGCCACGCGGAATTGCTCGACGATCTGTAAGGTTTTCTTGCATCGGCTCCGCCCAGTGAAACACTGGGAACGACCAGACTCGTCATCGCCCCTTACGATGGCCTGCCGTTCCTCCTCACTGCAGTCGCCTGGGACTGGCAGATGCACCTGGAAGCTTTCGACGAAGAAGCGCTGCTCGGCTTCTACGATCGCCACGTGGACCAGGGACCCGAGCTGGTGCCGTAGAAGACCTCGCAGCGACCACGCTTCAACGGGCTCCGAATCGCTCGGCGCCTCGAGCGCGAGCACGCTCAGCCTCGATCTCGCGATTCCGCGGCTCGCCCGTAGTCACCAGCGAATCCAGCAACCGGCGGGCGACGGTGGCCACATCCTCGACGGCGCGATCGAACGCCGCTTCGTTGGCCCTGGACGGCTTGGTGAAGCCCGAGAGCTTGCGGACGAACTGGATTGCAGCGCCGCGGATCTCCTCCTCTGTAGCCGGCGGGTCAAAGTTGAACAGGGTCTTGATGTTGCGGCACATTGCTTTCTCCCGAGTCGGGCGTCGTTACGTTCCCTGAATCTTCTTGATCCAGCTCGCCAAAGCATCGGGCATTTCCGCCATCACTTCGGCGTCCTTGCGCCCCGTGCGTGCGGGCACGTGGAACGAATGATCCGCCTCTGCAAACACCGTCAGCGTCGCTCGGCTGCCCAAACGATCGACGAGGGATTGTAGCAGGCCCAAGTCGGCGAGGTCGTCCCGGGTGCCTTGCAGAAAGAGCATCGGGATGTGTATGTCAAAGAGGTGGTTGGCTCGCTCATCCGAGGGCTTCCCGGCGGGATGCAGCGGGAACCCCACAAACACCAACCCGCGCACGCCGGGTAGCGGCGAGACGGCCTGGGCCTGCGAGGTCATCCGCCCGCCGAAGGACTTGCCTCCGGCAAAGAGTGTCAGCCCCCGCAGCAGCCGAGACGCCTCCGCGACCGCCGCCCGCACGGTAGCATGGGCGAGCTTGGGCGCATCCGGGCGCTTCGAGCCCTTCTCCATGTACGGAAACTGGTATCGCAGCGTGGCGACCCCGCGCTGATCCAACCCCTCCGCAACCGCGCGCATAAACGGATGCTCCATCCCCGCCCCCGCGCCGTGGGCCAGCACATAGCCAGCCCGCGCCTTCGGCGGCGCATGCAGCAAACCGGAAACGCGATGAGCGTCACGAACGGTGATGTTAACAGGTTGTGGACTCTTCGAACTCATATATCTGACAAGCACTGGCGGCGTGCCTCCATCGCTGATTCGACCGTCGCCCGCGTCGGGCCCGCGATCCATCGGTGCGCCCAGCACGCGACGACTGCATTAATTTGATCCGGCGTCACGTGCCAGATTTCGGTCGTGTGCTTACCTACAAGCACGAGGTTTCTGGAGAGGGGAGCCAAGATATATGCCGACGGGTCGCGGAGACAACTGGGTGGTGCGTCGAGGCGGCCACTCGCAACCCATCCAACCGCGCGATCGGCGATGACGAAAAAAGCGTTTGGCGGAGCATGCAACGTAAACCACTTGAAGCGCGGAAGGAATCGCTCCCCAAAGTAGCTTGCCTGAACATGAACAACCTCGAGGAAATTCGCCGGGTCATCCATATCCGGCAGCCAGCCCTCAGACGCCAAGCCTTCCCAATTGGTGTCTGCAGGAAACGCGCGAGGCCCATGCGCCGGATGAACCATCCGAGCATCGCGCCGCGTCTCCTTCGCTCTCATCAGCCACTCTGGTGGCGACTCCGCCAATCGACCGTTCTGTCCGAGCCTCTGTTGTGCCCAAGCTTTGAATAGGTCCTGCATCGGCAATGAACGTGCGGCAGCCCAAGCCAGATACCTCGTGAGAGCATGGGGTAATTCGCCGCTACTTCCTACCGGCCAACGACATACTTCTCGCATCGCCTCGGCCGCGGGTCCTTCAACTTCATGCGCCAGGAAACTCTCCAGTGTAGCGTCGCGGTCAGCTAGGCCACCGGTGCCATCGAACATCAGGCTCACGGTGCCCACGTTCTTTGGTGCGCGTCGCTTGACCGAGCCATCTCTCACCAGGCCCTGCCACAGCCAAGGATCCTTCAGCGCGAGCGAATCGGGATCTGTGAACTGCCGGAGGTGGAACTTCGAGACGTAGTGGTGTTGCGCGCCCATCGTGCCCGGATTATACCCCCGCCGTCTTCCGTGATCAGGCGGCGAGGTACAGCGGGCCCCCGAACGGGACCGGCTTCAACAAAGGCAGGGCACCAAAACATGCCTACCAGGAGCCGCGTGGTTACCGTCGGACCGCGTTGCGTGATTCGTAGCGGACGATCTCTTCCTTGAACTGGTTGATGGTCGCCTTGAGGGAGCGCAAGGTCAGCTCGCGCACATGTGCGCCTTCGCTGGTGTCTTTGCACAGCTCTTCATATCGCTTCTCCAGCCTGGAGAGCTTCGTGCGTGTGTTGGCCAGTTCAACCTCGTTCTCGAGATTCATGGAACAATCTCGAATGCTCTGCACGGATTATCTTCGCGCACGGTGACGGTGTCTACGCCAGCCCACTCAGAGCGTACCCAAAGCGTAATCGCGACGCGCTTCCTACTCCAACACCGCGATCACTCGTCCCGTCCGCCGCGACTTGGGCAGGGGCAGGATGCGCCCGATGGCGAAGCGGCCGGGACCAGCGATCAGGATCGGCGCCAGCAGCCCGATGAGGGCGAGGTTGTATTCGAAGCCCGCGGTGGCGAGCGTGCTGTCGGGACCGCGACCGAGAAAGAAGCCGTGCTGGCCGTGGACCATGGCGATGGCCCCGAGCATGATGACGATGAGTGAGGCCGCCGAGAAGCGGCAGAGGAACCCGACCATGAGGCCCAATCCACCGAAAAACTCGCCGATGGTGACCAGGTAGCCGAGCGGCCCCATCATCTTGACGATCTCTGCCAGACCCGGTCCCCCGAACGCCCCGAACAGCTTCTGCGCGCCGTGGGCGGCGAAGATAACTCCAACAATGAGGCGCACCATAAGCAGCGACGCGTCCACGGCGGAGCGGTCCTGTCTTCGACTCGTTCCCATGTTCTCGGTGCCGCCTTTCCGTCTCCGGAATCAACGGGCCACCAAGCATATCGCCAGACGGCCGTGGCAGCTAACCGGTTCAGGATGCCCTGTTCCCGACCTTAGACCCGAGGACAGATTCATCAAGCCTCTTGCTGAAGAGCACGATACGAAGAACTTCGGCGTACCCCAGGGCGCGGTGTGCTTGCTGGCTGACTTCATTGCCAAACTCGGCGTCGGAGCCCATTTCGGTGCAGCCGCGGGAGAGCGCCCAGGCTTCGGCGGCTTCAAAGAGTTGCCGTCCGATACCCCTCCGGCGATGAGCGTGATCGACGTACCACGCCTCGATGTAGCCGACCGGCCGGCTGCTGCATCCTTCCGCCCAGTCCCGTAACGACACTTCGACGAACCCTACCAGCCCGTCCTCCGCCGCAGCCACGAATACGCAGTTCCTCTGCGAATCCGCGATTATCTCGGCTTGTTCCCGCGTGAGCTCCTCGCGCGTAGAGCCGGGCCACAGAAGCTCTCGCAGCGTAAGCCAGGCGTCGTGTTCATCCGATCGAAGTTTGAGAATCTCCATGACGCTCTCGCCCCGGCCGCATCGCAATGGATCTCAAACGCTAGGCCCCGATAGCTCCGGTGAGCATCCGGGCGCAGGGCAGCAGCCCGGCTTTTTGCAGCGTCGCTCGTGAGGCCGTGTTGGACGCCTCACAGCGGGCCGCGGGAACCTTGCCCATCTCGTAGCAGGTGCGCTTGAGCTCCTGAACGAGGTAGCTGCCATATCCCCTGCGGCGGAAACGCTCCGCCACCTCCATGTGGATGTCGCCGTAGGGCGGATTGTAATGGAAAAGGACCCCGCCCGTCGCCGCGATTTCACCATCGGCCTCGATCACCCACTGCCCAACCGGCTCTACAGTATGCGGAAAGATACGACCCTGGTCGGAGTCAATGATCCGCCGGAACACGACGCCCGCAGCGGTGAAGGTCGTCCTGAAGGCATCCTCGAAGAGCACGGTGTCGCTCTCGATCCTCTCCGCGCAGTCGTAGAGCATGAGGGTGAGCAGCTTGTCATTCGTCTGCGCCTCGACGCTTCGAGCCCTGCTGGCATCAACGAGCCCGCGAAAGAGGGGCAGGGCATGCGCGCGGTGAGCCGGCAACACATAGAACTCGGTGATGACCTCCTTCGGATTGGCGTTCACTCCTCCCACCAGGCCATAGCCCACGACCGCGCCGTCCACCCGCAGCAAGTAGGAATCCGTCCAGCCGCGATCGTGCCAGGAGTAATGGATGATCTGGCAGTTCATCTCCTCGCAATAAAGCTCCCGCAGCGGGAGGATGTCCTGCGGTGCCGCGCGAACGATGTCGATGGCCATTGGTTTCCTCCGCGGCTTGCACCGCCCTGAAAGCCCAGAGTATATTCGCGCCCCGCTATTTCAATGGCTGCTCGGCGCGCGTTGAAGAGCACCGGCATCCACCTCGGGAAGGACGAGTGTGACGCGATGACACCATCGATTACCTGGCTAGGGCATGCGGCGTTCCGGCTGGTTCTATCCGATCAGCGAGTCATTCTGATCGATCCGTGGCTCACGGAAAACCCGGCATGCCCGCCTGATCTCAAGAAGCCGGATCGCTGCGACATGATCGTATGTACGCACGGGCATCCCGATCACGTTGATGACGTGCCGGCGCTCGTGGAGGCATTCGACCCGTTTGTGGTGGCCAACTACGACCTGTGCATGGCGCTGCAGAACGTCATCGGCAAAGGCCGCTTCGAATGGATGAACACCGGCGGAACGCACACCGTCGAGGGCGTGACCTTTACGTTGACCAAGGCCTTCCACTCCTCCGGTGTCTATAGCCCCAACGGCCCCGTCTATGGCGGCATGCCCAACGGCGTAGTAGTCGAGGCGCCGGGACTCGCGTCGGTCTATCACGCGGGCGACACGGCCGTGTTCGGGGACATGAAGATTCTCGCCCAGCTCATGGCCCCGAAGATCTGCATCCTTCCCATCGGCGATCGCTTCACCATGGGGGCGAGGAGTGCGGCGCTCGCGGCGGAGATGCTGCAGCCTACGGTGATCATCCCCTGCCACTACAAAACCTTCCCCTTCTTGGCCCAATCGCCGGACGCATTCCGTGATGCGTTATCCCCGACGCTGCGGACGCGGCTCATCACGCCCGACGTCGGGCAGTCGCTCAAGTGGACCGCGCAGGGTCTTGCGTAGGCACCCGACAATTGAGGCCCGCCCGGAGTGCCCTGCCGGGAGCAACCTATGCCGCCAAATCGAGGCGGCGACCCTGCCCCGTGGAATCGCCCGTCGCGGCGGCCGATTGCGCATCACCCGAGGCATAGACGAGAGAGGTTTGCTCTACGGTGATCGTCGTGGAGGACATGGACACGCCCAAGTAGGCCCCGCGGCCTCCTTGAGCAAGGTCATCCAGTGCGCTGGTGTTGGCGTTGGAAGGCTGCGGCCCCTGCAGGAGCGTGAGGAGGATGAGCAAGGCGATGAGCATCTGAAGAGTCTTATTGGACTCAGCCGCTCCGCCGATGCCCTGCAGAAGCTGGCTGACGGCCGTGTTGATCTGCAACGCAGATACGGCGCTTGCTAAGGAAGAGCCTGTGGCCGCCGAGGAACTCGCCGCAGGCCCGTTGGACCCTTGCAACGCCGTTGGCGCGTTGAGCCCGTAGTTTGACACGTCCAGTGGTGAAACCCGCCCGATCATCGTCAGCCCTCCTCCCGCTGCGCGCTCCCCGAGCGCACAACCGGGTGCGCAATCCAAAGCAAGTTCGGGTCCGACGAGGCGACTCCCCCGTCTCCCGGGTCATAACTGCGGCGTTGACAAGCGCTTACGCAGGCGTGGAATCTGCGGCATATGTAGGGGCTGTGCGGGATGTCGCCCGCCGGCAACACGCCGCAGGCGTTTTGACTACCGACGGAGGCGTCGTTACAGTGAGATAAGAGGCGGATCCTTGGTGAAGAGCCGGCCGTGATTGACCCCCCGAACGTAACCCAGCCCAGCGTGATCCACGTCGCGCCGATCGACACCTCCGGACGAACGCGCGAGGTCGAAGAGTGGTTGACGGCCACCCAAGCGCCCACGCGCTCCTACGGCGACGTCTACCGGGCGCTCCCCTCGATCCTCCGCGGAAGGCTAGTACGCGTGGTCGTTGTCTGTGTGGACGGTCTCGATGCCCCGGAGATGGAGTTTTTCTCCATCCTGGCACGCCTGCGGCATGACGTGCGGGTCTTGGTGTACGCCAGTGACCCCGCTTCCCCGCGGATCTCCGAAGCCCTCCACCGCGGCGCTGCGACGCTCGCCTCCCGCGATGTGCTGCACACGTTGCTCGGCAGCCCGGCTCGAAAGCCCGACGAGGAGCTGCCGTCCGCCGCACCCGTGATCGGTACGCCAGTCCCACGGGCAATCTTCGAGAAGCCCCCTGACGAACCCCTGTTGGAGGAGCCGACCGACGACGAGGAGGTCGAGCAGCCCGCGCGGGTTCCATGGCGACGCTATGAGCACCGCCCCGCTCGGGCCGCGCCATCGCCAACCAGCCCGCCGGCTCCGCACGAGGGTGTATCTGAGCAACCACCGATCGAAACCGGCTATGAGCCGTTGTTGACTCAGGCGGAGATTGACGCCCTGATGAGTGACGACGTGTCCTCCATAGCTCCGAACGAGCCCCACCGCTGGAAGGACGGCCCGGCCGCGAGACGTGAATCATGACCGCCACCCTGCCATACCTGGATCCCGCTGAGCCTCAGCGCCTGCTGGTGGTCGGCCCCTCACGGCGTGTTGACCCTGCGTGGGTCGATCGCCTTCGCGATCGCTGGTCGGAGATATCGATCACCCGAGCTGACTCCTACCTCGGCGGGATCGCGGAGCTCTGTGTGCGCCCGGCCGATACCGTGGTCGTGGGCGTGGACCCGGCTCATGGAAGGCTGCGCGACGCCGTGGCCGGACTGCGTGAGGCGGCGGGAAGCAGCGCCCGGTTGGTGCTCTGCTGCACTCCCGACGCCGAGCCGCTTGCCCGCAGGGCGGCCGAGTCAGGCGCCGATGACTACGCCCTGTGGCCCGCCACCGATGCGGAAATCGACGCCCTGCTCGGGCGAAAGCCAACGCTGCCCTCACCCACAATTCCTGCGGAACCCTCCGCCTCGATGGCGGAACTGGCCGAGTTCGCGGCAGTCTTGTCGGCCATCCCGGATCGACCCATGGCCCTTCTGGAGCGTGCCGCCTCGCTGGTTCGCAAGGCCTTGGACGCCCCGGGCGCGATGATTGTCGTGGAGGGAGCGGTGGCGACGAATGGAGAGCCGGTTACGCGCCCCGTCCTCACGGCCCCATTATCTGGTGAGAACACCGTCCGCGGCCAGCTCGCCATCAACGAACGTCCCGGGAAACCCTACACGCTCGGCGACGCGCAGAAGCTCAACCAATACGCGCAATTGCTCGCCGGCGTCCTGGCGACGGCGTCGGCTCAGCGGCATTGGCGCAGGCTTGCCCTTACCGACGAGTGCAGCGGGCTTCCCAATCGACGCGGCCTCCACGAACGCCTGGACGCCATCCTCGCCCGGGCCTCCGCGGAGCGGTTCCCCGTCACCGTGCTCTTTTTCGATCTGGACGATTTCAAGACCTACAACGATCGCTTCGGGCACGCGGCGGGCGACGACATCATCCGCGTCATCGGAGAGCTCTTCCGGCGGAACTGTCGCGAGCAGGACGTGATCGCCCGCTACGGCGGTGATGAGTTCGCGGTGGTCTTCTGGGACCCGGAAGGGCCACGAGCGCCCGGCTCGCGGCATCCGGAGTGCGCGCTTACCGTGCTGGAGCGCTTCAAGGCCGCCCTGCGCGGGCAGTCTATCCCCAGCCTGGGAGCGGCCGCACAGGGTACCGTGACCATCAGTGGCGGACTCGCTACGTATCCCTGGGATGCGACCACCGCGCAAGGCTTGATCCAACGCGCCGACGAAGCTCTGCTGACCGCCAAACGCGCCGGAAAGAACCGCATCGTCCTGATCGGGGATGCCGAGTAACCGTCTCCCCTCTCCCTCAAAGGGAGAG
>SBAX01000071.1 GCA_005240095.1 Phycisphaera mikurensis | reverse complement strand
TTCAAGCCCGCTGCGCCCACGCCGTCCCACGAAAGCACTGCAGGCACGCCAGTGGACACGTGCTATTCTTAACAGTGCCACCGCCCCCTTTGCTCAATCAGGTGCCGCTCGTCCCTTGCTCAGCAACAGGTTTCGCCCGCCCGATTCCGAGCTCCTGAAGTGTGAACTCCCGCCCGCACTCCGGGCATACCTGTTCCACGCATCCTGATACATCGTAAGCGCAACCCGGACAGCGCCGAGAGTCCTGCACGACAACGGGCCCCAGCCGAAATCTGCAAATGACCCAAGCCGCAAGGTTGCTGCCGAGAACGCAGATCGCCAAGTTGTCCGCGGCAATGAAAACCCGCCTGATCCCGCCGCGAGACACGATCGGGATATCCGGTACCCAGGAGAGGAGTTCGTTCAACCCGACGGTTACTAGGCTATAGGCGCCGATAAACAGGAGAATATTCCACCGCTTGAGATGCCGGTACGCAAAGACCATCGGAGTCCCGCACACAATAGTGGCGAAAGCAACGTACGCCACGATCTCGCGGTAGCCGGGAAGCGTCCCACCACCGACAACTAGAACGGCGCGCATGACCGCGTTCACCGCGACCGCACTCAAGAGAGCCCTCAGGAAGGCACTCCCAACGCCCCAGAGCGATCCGGGTTGGACAACCAGGGCCTGAGGAGATGTACTGGGCAGAGTCCGGTTCAAGGGTACCCAAGTTTCAAACGCTACCAAACCGCTCCGGGCGGCGGTCCGGCTGGTAACACAGGGAAAAGCGGCAGCGGCGGTACCGGAGGAGGGGGCGGCGGTACCAGAAGCGGTAGGACGCTCAGACCCCACCAGCAGATTAGGGCTTTCCAATCCCGCGCCTTCCCACTGGCTCCTACCGGGCCCACGCGGACACTGATATCGATATTCCCCGGATCTCCCGCCGGCGGCGGTGGTGGGGGCTCCTCGATGGGCGGAGGACGGTATATCGGGCGGCATCCGCCTCCACTGAGGCCCTCGGGATCAATGGAAGCAGTCGCACGACCGTTGGCATACGAATACACGTTCCGCCCGCCACGAATTCCGATAGGGTCGCGTTGGAGAAAGCGCCCCGAGCCGGGATCGTAGTAGCGCGCGCCTACGTGGAGGTACTGCGTTTCGGCGTGCGATTGGTATCCCCAATCACCGACATAGCCGAAACGATCGCCTCCGGAGACAATGGGCTCGCCGAAGGCCGTGAAGAGGCGCAGGCCCGTGCCGGTGCCAGTCAGCTCATCGACGGTCTGGCGAAGCGTGCCGACATGGTCACTCGCCAGCGTCTCGCTGCTGCCGGCGCTCCTGCGCCAGAGCCCGGGCTGGTACGAAGCAAGGTCATTTACCGTCGGTGGATTGCCCGGAATCACTTCGAAGTCCCCGTAAGCTTCGTCTCCGTCGTAATCCGACCAAGTCGTTGCAACCTCCGCGATCTGATTCTGCATGAGGAGCGTGGGATTGAGCTGCCGGTCCATGTACCTTGCCCGCGCTCCGTCATAGCGAAACTCACGCGCCCAGGTGATCGTGTACTGGTCCGTGGCGTCGGGACACTGAGTCACGGCCGGGTCCCAGCACCAGTGCTCGTCATGGGCAAAGACCACCGTGCGGTTGTTCTCCCCGTAGGCGAAGCGAACCGCATCGTAGGTCCACGACTCCGTTGGGCAATTACTCACCGCCGCCATGGCTTGCGGCTCCCCAGCTCCCTCTTCGGGCGATGCCTCCAGCGCGTCGATGCCCACAGCTCCGTCCAGCGCCGCCTGATCCGTGCCCGAGGACAGTTCTTGGGTCCCGCCGGTAGCGGACTGCTGAGCGCCGCCGCCGGGCGGGGTTTCCGTGATCACCCGGATCACATTCCCCGAACCATTGTACTCGTAATAGGTCGTGGAGACGAGCTTGGGTTTCTTGGGCAGGGTCGTGTCCCACAGGGTGTATTTCATCAGCCGGTTGTTGGCCGAGCCGTAGTACTGCGGATTGGGCCAATCGTAGAAGTAGTCCGTCCGCCGCTTGTTCTTGTAATCGATCTTCTGGGTGCGGTTCCCGCCCGCGTCGTAGGCATAGGACAGATCGTACTCTAGCGCCGGGTCATCCGGGGTCATCGTCCGCGTCTCGCGAGTCAGACGATTCCGTCGGTCGTAGATGAAGGTGGTCGTGGCCGAGACGCCGGACTGGTAGCCCGTTTCGAATATCACCACCGGCAGGTCGTTGTCGTTATAGGTGTAGCCCAGAGACATCATCTCTACCCCGAACGCGTCCTTGTGGGTGATACTGGCCAGCCGGTGCAGGAAATAGTGATACTCGGTTGTCGCCCCGTTGTGAAAGGTGATCCGCGAAAGCGCGTCATTGTCCTCGTAGGTGTAATCGGCGCGCATCAGCAGCGTGGACAGCGTGGATGGGGGGACCGGCGGTGCCCAGCGCTCCACGCGCTGGATGCGATTGGCCGGATCGCGTAGAACGATCGTTGCCACACCGTCCGGACCTACGCGCGTGGTCCTGCCCGAGGCCGGGGCGTGGGTAAACGAAAACGTGCGAGTTACGCCTTGTGGTGCCAATTCGTCCGAATCGACCTCGACGACCGTCGCTCGACCCATGACGTCATACTCCTGGTGGATCGATCGTCCGAAGTAGGACTCCGCGTCCACCACCATCGGAAACTCGAGAGGGCGTCCCATCGGATCATAGGTCACCTCCTGCCCCGTAATCGGGTAGAAGGCACTGCGTGTGTCGAGGCCCGGCGCCTCGCAAGGCGGTGGAAACCAGAACCAACCCGACTGCGGAGCGACTGCCGTCGCGCTGATTAAGCACTGCAGGCCCGTGCCGTTCCCATCCGCATCACTGCTCTGGGGCGCGGTTACGCCGCTACCTGAGTCACTCGATTCTGTCGTCCAGCTCCCGCTGTTCTTGACCGTGTGCACGGTGTAGACCAATACTTCGCTGGCCGTGCTCGTCTGATACTTGCCTTCGTGGTAGTCAAGGGGCTGTCCCCACTGGTCATAATCGAATCCCGTCCAGACACCGTTGGGATCGGTCACGTCCTGAAGCTGCCCGTTGCCATAGTACGTCAGCCGAGTGACTGGAAAGGCACCTTCCTGTCCGGGTTGCTGCCCCGCAGGGGGGTTGGCGGTATCGTCTGGTTCGACAATGCGTGTCAGTAGCGTCGGACGTGGTGGGATCGCCGTGGCCAAATCGTAATAGTATCGTACCGTGTTTCCGCCGCGGTCCGTATGCAACGTGACATTGTTGTAGGAGTCATATTCCCAGGTTTCGGTGTGTTCGAACGGATCGGTCCGGGTGAGGATGTTCCCGCGGGAGTCGTAGCTCGCCGTCCAGGTGTTGAACAACGCGTCCTCATACCACACGAGGTTGTGCGAGCCGTCGAATTCGTACCAGTCCCGGTGCCCCAGCGGGTCGTCGAACCACTCCAGAGTGTCTACGTTGCCGGCCACGCCCAGCGTGCCTGGCCCCACGAAAGAGTACACGGACGAGTAACTGCGGCGGTCCGTGTAGGTCGTTCGGAACGCCGATCGGCTCTCGTCGATGACCACGCAGGTGAAACTGAATTGCTGGTTAAGCCCGCCGCCTTGGCCCGCCGGGTCGTCGACTCGGGATAATCGACCATCCAGGTACGAATACGTCCAGGTCGGACCCACCGCCGGCGGTGTGGGCGGCACGTGCTTGTCGGTGATCGTGCTAATGCGCCCATCAAGGTCGTACGAAACGTTGATAGGATGATTGCGCGGGCCCGTCAGGCTACTGATTCGGGACGACACATAGCCCACTGTCCAGTAGCGGTCGGCAATCTCACCCGGTCCCGGAAGACCGGGCTCGTCGCGGTCATCGAAGAAGCGCCAGAAGCGGTCCGTGGCATCGAACTGCAAGTCCAGGATCCGGTTGCTCGCGTCTGTGACGCCCTCCATCCTCACCTCATAGTCAAACAACAGGGGATTGCACGTGTCCCAGGAGACCGAGAGGATGTTGTCCGCGGCGTCAACGACGCGCTCGAGGCGAGCGATTCCATCTTGGCAGCCCACGGACCAGAACTGATGGTAGGACTGGTCCTTGTGCTTTAGCTGCCACCTGTCGGACTCGATCTGGACGAGCGTATCGTAGACGCCGCTGGGCGGACTCCACCCTTGACTCGCCCCGTGCCAGGAGAACACGTCTCGGGTTCCGTCCGCACGCACGACCGTCACTTTATTGGGAAGCTGATCGAGAAGGAGGTGGTCGCTGTAGGAGAGGCTCCACCCCGGTCCCAGGTCGAACCCGACAGCCTGCGGGATGCTGGTATCGGCGATGCTCGCTGAATTATGGTAGAGCATCATATTCAGCCCGGACCCTCTGCCGGACCACGAGACAATGGGGATGGCCGTCAGCAGGTTCCCGTGAAACAGATTCACATACGAGTACGTGGAGACCTGCGCCGTCGCTTCCCAATGGCGTGCCGCCCCCGGCTGCGGCGATGCCGGACCGCAAGTCGGTGGGTTTTCTGTCGCCAAGACCGGCGGCGGCGTCTGTCCAACGTAGAGGACCGCGCTCGCGGCGACGAGCGCCCCGGCGACTACGCCTGCAAGGAGCGATTCGCTTCGAAGTCGAGAGTCAGTGAGTGAGTGAGTGAGTGAGTGAGTGAGTGAGTGAGTGAGGAAGGTTCCCGCTTCTGCTGCGCACTGCGTGACATGACGGCTCCTTTCTGTTCCCCCTTCCCCCCGGAGAGGGCCAGGGGTGAGGGCACTCCCAGGCTTGCCGACGTCCCGACCGCCCGGGACGACCAAAAGGCAAGCCATGCTTGAGCCCCCAAGCAGGGCTCTACTCCTATAATCATCGAAATCGCCTTCCATGCACGCGCGGCGCGGAATTTTTTTTCGCGCCGCGCGGACACGGGCGCGGCACCCCCTTTGTCCCCCTTGTGAAGGGGGAAGGCGCATTGCAGCCCTGCAACCGTAAGCTCATAGCTGGTAAAGGTTTACATCGACTCGAGGTCAAGAGCAGACGCGACGCTCAACACCGGCCCCAATGGGCTTGTCGGAAGGGATTCCCAAGGGGGGAGGTGCGAGAAGGGATTCTCGCACCAGCATCCCTGTGGAGTCAGAGCGTATTCAGGAAAGCGAGGAGGGCTTCCCGATCCGAGTCGGAAAGGGCTTCGTAAGCTGCGCGGATGGGCGCCGCTTCGCCGCCGTGCAGGCGGATGGCCTGGTCGATGGTGTCCGCCTCGCCGCTGTGGAAATAGGGAGCGGTCTGTGACAGTCCCCAGAGCGGAGCCGTACGAAACTCACGCGGTGCGGCCATGCCGTCGGCGATGCCCGGCGCGCCCGCAGCCAGGATTTCGTGCAGCAGCAGATCGGAAAACAGCGGCACGTCGCCCAAGGGGCCGGGAAGTGACGGAATGTGACACCTCGCGCAGCCGATGGTGGCAAACAACTGCTCGCCCAGCGCCGCCTGCTGAGCGTCCGACGCGGGTTGCCTGGGGGGCGGAGCGAGGAGACTCAAAAAGGCCGCGAGGTCCTCAGCCTGCCTCGCAGAGAGTTCCGGGTCCGCCACGCCGTCGTTGTCCTGCGTGATTCCGAAGGTCAGGCCGGGTTGCTCCTCGACGGTGAGGCCCAGCTCCGCCGCCATCGCGTCGCGGACGAACTCGGCCACGCTGGGAACCTGGGCCTTCCAGCCGAATCGGCCGATGCGTCCGTCCGCCAGGACGTGGGCGCGGCCACTGATGCCGTCGCCGTCCGCGTCATCCGGGTCCTCGTTGGAGAGAATCGTCGCTTCTGATACGGCATCCATCAATCCGAATCCGAAGACGTGCGGCGTCTGGCGATGCTCGAACACGTTGACGCCTTCGGCGGCGCGAATGGCGGCGTGCCCCACACGGATTTCCTTGTGCAGGATGGTGTTGGGCGTGTTGGGCGGCGGGGAGAATGAGCCGTTTTCATCCATGATGCCGTGCCGCATGACGTTCACGTCGCGGGGGCCCGCCCCGCCGAGCACCGGCTGGAAGTGACACGCCCGGCAGCTATCGCCGTTGAAGCGCGCGCCCGCGTCGGGCTCGGTGCTTGCCAACGCCCCGACTCCTTGGGCGTGGCCGAAGTCACGATCGAAGAGCGCGCGCCCGCGTTCAAATTGGGCCATTTCCTCGGCGCTGAGTTCACGAAGCGACGCGCCATATTGCCCCTCGGCGAGGACCGGTTCGCCGGGCTCCAGCAGGCCGGGGGTGAATTGGTCCCTGCCTCCCAGGGAAAGCAGGAACTCGATCAGGTCCGCCTTCTGCTGATCGGTGAACGCCTCGAAGGCATCGCGAGACGCCTGCGCTTCCCCGCCATGGGCGAGGACGGCTTCTTGAAGGGTCTCGGCTCGGCCGTCGTGAAGATACGGTCCAACCGCGGAGATGCCCCACAGAGGCTGCGTGCGAAACTCCGAGCCGCTGGCGACGCCCTGGCGGATCCCGTCGGCCAGTTCCGGCCCCATGTCGTGAAGCAGCAGGTCGGAATAGGCGGGAATGGGCCCGCGCGGGCCGCTAAGCCGCGGCACGTGACAGGCCGAGCAATTGGCCTCGTGAAACAGCAACCGGCCCCGATTGCTCTGCTCCGTCGGTTGCTCCAGATCAGGGGCGGCCATGAGCATCTGAAAGCTCACCAGATCGAAAAGGTCCTGCCGGCTGAGCTCGGGATCCGGGGCCGCGTCGTCGTCAAAGTTGGGCGCGTCCAGCGCCGCGGCCTGCATGTGCGGGCCCGTCTTGCCGCCGAACGGAACTTTCGCCACGGTCTTGAGGGTCGCCTGCGCGGAACTGTCCACCGGCAACTGCGAACGCTGCTCATCGGTAAGCGGCACAGTGGTGATGCCCAGATGGTTGAACAGGGGTCCGCGGATGAAGCCTTCCAGCGAGACGGTCTGTGCCTTGCGGCCGAAGCGCCCGACGAAGCCGCGGTCGAGGTTCGCGCGGCCGCTGATGCCGTCACCGTTTGCGTCGTCCTCATCCATGCGGGACAGGATCTCCTCTTCCGGCAATTCCGCAATCAGACCCATGCCGAAGAAGGGAATCGGATTGCGTTGGGCGAAGATCGTCGTGGTATCCGGTATGGCCGGACGGAACGGATCGGCTGGGTCATAGCTGAACACGCGCAGGACCCCGCCCGCCATGCCCGCAGATTCGCTGAACGCGAAGGCGCCGTCCGCGGTTTCGCGCCCGGCGAGAAAGAAGTTGCGATACAGCCCGGCGCTACCGCCGAGCTGGGGACGTTCGTGGCAGCCGCCGCAGGACGTCAGGTTGAACGCGGGCCGAGACCGTCCGACAGGTTGAAATGCCGCAAGGCCACCGCCTTGCCGCGCTCAAACGTGGCCAACTGCTCCGCCGTGGCGCCGGGCATAGGATCGCCGAGCTTGCCGGAAATCCCGGTGGCCACCGGACCGTCGTCCATCGTCCGCGTCGAGGTGCCGGGCAGGTTCGGACAGCCGACAACCGTCAGACAGGCCAGCCCCGCAAGCGGAATCAGCGCCATTCGTGCGTTCGTCATCCCACAAGCTCCTGCGCGCCTTCGAGAAGGCGTGAACCGCCTTGCCCCCCTTCCAGTTGGGAACAAGGCCTCGTGTCGGCCGAGTCATCCGCCGACCTCCGCCGGCACAACCTGCTGGACCAGCGTCGCGGACCGCATGGGGTCGTTGAACTCAATCAGCAGGAAAGGGACAGTCTACCTTTTTCCCCGCCCAACGCTCGAGACGCCGAACAGGCAAGCGGTTGCGAAAGCCCGGGCTTTGGGGCTCATCTTCCTCATTGCGCAACTCGTCGTCCATATCCGCGCGGCGACGATTTTTTCGTGGCGCCCCTTGTTCGATCAAGATGCGAGAGTGGCTTCTCCCACCAGTTCTGGCGGGTTTTGGGCCTTCCGGACGGGGCGTTTTGGGCAGATAGCTGTTCTATGCTTCCTGGGCGGCGTGACGCTGGCGGACGGAGCGGTCGGCTTCGTCGTAGGCGGCCTGGGTGTCGGTGATGGCGCCCTGGTCCATCTTCTCCCAGACTTGCATGACCGTCTTGCCCGCTTCGCTGAGCCCGACGGCGCCCTCGTCGGCGGCGGCGCCGATGGAGAGGATTTCGTCGAGGCGTTCCTGGTAAACCTCGGCCTTGACCGCGTCGGACTCGATGAGTTTGCTGAGCTTAAGGATGTCGGCGTCGCTCACCAAACCCAGGCGCCCGGACTGACCGGCGCGCTCGGCGTTCTCACGGAGCATCCGCAGGCGCGACACGGTGATCATCTCCTTGCTGCGGATGTTGAGCTGCCGACCGAGCATGAGCTGCTCGGTGGTCTTGAGTTCGAACTCCTGCGCGAGGGTGCGGCGGACCTCGGGCGATTTTTCGGTTGAGCCGCGTTCGAAGAGCTGCTGTTTCTCCGTGGCCAGTTTGCTGATCCGATTCAGGAGCTGGGTGCGGTCCTTGCCCAACAGCAGTTCCTGGCGGCGCAACTCACGACTGGTCATGCGCGAGAGGGGCTTGCGGCGATTCAGGAACGAACCGAAGAAACCGAACAAGGGCTCAAGCTCTTGCAGCAAGGGGCGAACCTTTCCGTGCCGTGCCGTCAACGTGCAGCGCGATCATGTGGGCTCCGCGTCCGCCGGTCGGCGGGAAACCTCGCGAGTCAGCGGCGGCTCCGGCGCTTTGGCCGGCGGCGCCGCCTCGCGGGCTTCCGGCAGGCGCGAAGGCGCCGCCGGCGCAGGAGCTTTTTCGGCGATTTTCGGCTCCTTGCCTTCGTCGAATTCCTTGAGGACGGCCAGTTCGTCCTCCGCCACGAGGGACGTTTCCAGCCCCATGGATAGAGTGCCCACGAGGTCGGCGTCGGCCTTGAGGGTCTCGAGCAGCTCCTCGGCCTCCACGGCATGCTCGGTGAGCTCCGCTGAATCGGGCAGGCGGGCCATCTGCCCCTGCTGAATCAGCGTGAGGTTGTGGATGTCCGTACTGATGATGTTGATCTGCTGATTGAGCATCGCCGCGGTGGTGTTCTGGCGGGCGATGTCTTTTCTGAGCTGGGCGATCTGGGCCGCAAGGCGGCGCTTGGGCACGGCGGACGTGGCCGCCTTGCCCTGAGCGAACAGCTCCGCCTCTTTCTGTTCGAGCTTGCCGATCTCCTCATACATGCGGTCGCGACGCTGGGAGAGCGCGGCTCGTCGCTCTGCGAGGACGTTGATTTTGGCGGACTCGTCCCCCTCGCGGGAAAAGAGCTGCCGGATGCGGTCAATGACGTTCATGGCGCGCTTCTCCTGCGGCGACACTGGCGCGCCGCGAAACAGCAGGAACTCTGCGTCCTGATGAGACACTCTTAGCTCCGGGTCCTGCCGGGCGACCTGCTCGAACCCCTGCCGGACGACCTCCTCGGGCAGGTTGACCGAGCGGGCGATGGACGAAGCGGAGAGCCCGCCGGTCAGCAGATCTGTGCTGCGGTCGGCGATCACGCGGCGGACCCTGTCCAGTTTCTGCTTCGCGCTCTCCGGATCGAATATTCGCAGAAGCCGGGAATCTACGGAGTCCCCCACGCCGAAGGTGCGCCATCCGCCGGAGCCGTCCGGCTCGATGAGCACCACGGTGGCGTTGGCGGTCTCCAGGCGGGCGGACCTTGCCTCTTCAGTAAAGCCCGTGGGGCTGCACACCCCGACGATGTGCGGCACCTTGGAATCACCCACGAGTTTGCGGACGTGGTCAACCAGTTCGCCCAGCCCTACCGGCGGCGCCGGCCCGGTCGCCTTCGACGCATAGTGGCTCAGGGGTGAAAGCACCGATCCAATGGCCACGCCGGTGCGGCGTTTCCAGAACCACAATCGGCGCTCATACCCGTGAACCGCCACGCGGCGATTGCTCGGCAGGGTCTTGAGCCGCTCGCGATCGTAGATGCGGTTCGAAGCGAGCAAGGCGCGAAGCCGGTCGCCTTCATCGGCCTCAGACCGGTCCCACGTGGAACCACGGAAGTCTCGCCCCTTGGCCGTCTCGAAGTTGACCTCGACCCCGGCAAGGAAATCGGTCTCGTACTGAAGCGCTCTCGTTGCGTCAACGGGCATAGGCGTTGGCTAACATGATACCGGAATCAGCCCAGCCACCACATCGGGTGCGGGGAGGGTGGTGGTTGGAGCCTCTCCAGCCGTGCTCCGCATTGGCTGCAGAAGCGGGCCTCGCGATACTCGGCCTTTCGGCAATTCGCTCGCGGGCACACGAGCGGGCGCCCGCCCGGCCGAAGGGAGCCGACCGGACCGATCCTACCAAGGGGTCGGACCAAGCCCCAGAACCCCCGCCCGATGGCGGCAAACACGGCGCATACGACATAGACCAAGCCAAACAGAAAGGCGGCACAACCGAACACCACGATCAGAACGACGAGCAGCGCTTCACCTTGCATGGTCGTCGCCTCGTCAGGCCAAAAGCCCCAGGTCCTTTCCGCAAAAGATGCAGAACCGATCATTGGGGTGGGCGAAAGCACCACACGCCGCGCACTTGGCTACCGACGCCACCAGCTGCACGCCGCAATGGATACAGAACTGGTCGTCACGATGCACCGGACGGTCGCACGAGGGGCAAAGCGACGTAGCCCCCGGCGAGAACCGGCGGACCGGTGCCGGCGGCGGACCGCTGACCCTCTGGGCGGTCGGCGAGAGAGCCGCCGCCATTTCTGGGGCTGAAGCAAAGCGCCGGTCCAAACGCGTGTAGCTACGCCCAACGACTTCGTCCAGGAACGGCGGAACTTCCTTCCGCAGCGAGCTGGGAAGCTCTGTGCCCTGCGGTCGTTCGCCGGTGAGCATCTCGAAGAGAACGATCCCGCAGGCGTAGAGGTCGCTGCGGGCATCGATCGGGCCGCCCTCGCGCTGCTCCGGCGACATATATGCCAAAGTGCCGGAGATGGATCCAGCCTGATCTGCCATGATGCTCGCACTTTGCATCATGGCCTGCTTGGTCAGTCCACCGATGTAGCCCAGCCCGAAGTCGGTGACTTTGACGGCCTGCTCCTGGATGGTGGCGATGTCGGACACGGGGTGCTCCAGAAGAATATTGGCGGGCTTGAGATCGCGGTGGACCACGCCCTGACTGTGGGCGGCACCCAGGGCGTTCAGCACGCTGCGCATGACCACCACCGCCGCCGGGATTGGAATCCGTCCGCGGTGTTCGTCGATGACGGTGCGGAGCGACGGGCCGTCGATGTATTCCATGATGAGGTACGGCGGATCAGCGTAGGGGTCCAGGTCGATGGCCCGTACGATGTTGGGATGCCTCAGGCCGTGGACCACCACGCCTTCGCGCTGGAGGTTGCGTACGTACTGTGGGTCCGTGGGGACCTTGACGGCAACCACCTCGCCGAACACGTGATGGCGTGCCCGCCAGACCTCGCCGAAGCTGCCCGCCCCGACGCGTGCCTCGAGAAGGTAATTGTGGATTCGGTCCCCCTCACGCAGAGCGGCCATGGTCCAACTTTCCGGATGTCGAAAGGCGAAAGCACGGCGAGAAACCTGCTATCGCACCGCGCTTGCCCATCGGACATTCGCCATTCTGCATTTCCCCGTCAGCCTTCCTCCAGCCGACTCGCCTGGTGTTCGCAGACCTTCAGATTATAAACTCCCGCGGCGAGGAATCCAACGAGAAGCAGCATCCAGGTAAACGATCCGTGGCCGCGGACGCCGCCCAGAAGACAAAAGGCGACAATCGCGTCGGCGAGGGTATAGCCCAGGAGCATCGCCGCCGCCGCCGCGTTGGACTCCTTTGCCACGACCCAGGAGGTGACGAAGAACGTCGCCCAGGGAAGGATCAATACAAACCCCATCCATACCAGCACGTACTTGATCGTGGACCAGATCGTCTGCAAGTGCTCGGGGTGCTTCCAGAACCAGATCACCGCGCCGGCGCCGGCTACGACCAGGATCGCCGTGATCACCTTGCCGCCGATGTACTGCCCGATGCTTGTCAACACCTTGAAGACTCCCTGCGCGTCGGCGCGAATATCTTACCTCGCCCCATTTCGGAGCGCGGCTACCTTTCTCATTCGTAATTCAGGGCAGATTATCCGCCAGAGGGGTCACGTGGCCACTGCCCTGGCGGCGGGCATAGCGGTGACGATCTGGTTCTTCCCTGCGGCCTTGGCGTCGTAGAGGGCGTGGTCGGCATAGCGGATCAGGGTGTCGGCATCCTTGGGTTCCAGAATCTGCAGGCTGGCCAGCCCCATGCTCATGCTGACGCGGGCCTGCGGGAAACGCTCAGCGAGGTCCCGGCTGAAGCGTTCAATGATACGCTCGGCAAGGATGCGGGCTCGTTCGGCATCAGTCTGGGGCAGGAGGATGACGAACTCGTCGCCTCCGAACCGCGCCGCCACGTCCGCGGAACGGAGCTGGCCCACGATGGTGCCTGCGGTCAGAACGAGGAGTTCATCGCCGACCTGATGCCCGAAGGCATCGTTGGCGGCCTTGAACTCGTCCAGGTCGATCATGATACAGGTCAGATCGGTGCCGTACCGCAGGGCCTCCGCGAAGCGGCGTTCCAGCATCTCATTGAAGTGCCGCCGGTTGTAGAGCCCGGTGAGCGGCTCACGGGAAGCCAGCTCGCGAAGTTGTTGCGTGCGATAGGCGACGCGCTCCTCCAGCTCTGAATTGAGCCGCACGATCCGCTCGTGGGTCTGTTGATGCTGATCGGCCATGCGGTTGAAGGCCAGGGCCAGTTTGCCGATCTCGTCGCGCCGTCCGACGGGACTGCGGACGTCGAGCCTCCCCTGCGAGAACCGCAGCATGGCGTCCGCCAAACCGTCGAGGGGAGTCACGATCTTGCGGACCAGAAGGAACCCTAAGGGAATGGCCGCCACCGTGGCCAGGATGCCCACGCCGATGACGAGATCGAGACGACTGGCCATGGTCTGGTGCCAATGATTGGCAATCATTCCCGTACGTACATAGCCGAGGAGCTTTCCGGGGCGGCTTGTGCCGTCCGCGTCGATCTCTTCCCGGTCGGTGATGGGATAGGTTACGTCAAGGAACACCGGGGCGGCACTGCTTTCGGGGTGGAAAACAGGCGTTCCCGGTACCGGCACGCGTTCGCTCTCGTTGCGCTTGAGGCGCTGGAGGACGTGGGCGTTGCGGTGCTCGGCCACAGCGAGCTGCTCACCCTGGGGATTGGAGAAAATCACGTAAAGAAGCGGCTGCCCGTTGGCGGACTCCACCGCAAGGGCCTTGAGTTCGTCCTGCCGGCCGCTGGTGATGATCGCCGCGGCGACTTTGGCCAGCAGACCGGCCGCGTTGACCGTCTGGGCATCATGCTGCTCGCGGGCCAGTCGACCGCTGGTGCGCAGGATGTACCCCGCTACGGCGGCGGTCACCGCAAGCGTCAGGACCACTACCAGAACAGTGGCTTTGAACTGAAGACTCGACAGGGAGTCCAGCACGCGCCGCGCCCCGCGCAAGGGACTGGCTACATCGCTTGGCTCGGATGCGAGGACCATCAGTTTCCCATGACGCCGGATGTCCGCCGCCACGGAGGCGCGGACCATCTCCCGGCTTATTGGCCTATCGACCTGCAGGGGCGGGTACTGAATTGCGGAACCGCGCCCGATAACTACCGGGCTACGCGGGGGTACGGGAACCGGCGGGTTGGGATTCGGCGGCGCTGCGGGCCCGTTCGCGGAGCGTATCGAGCACCTCCCGCACTTCATTGGCCATCCGCGCATTGGGAAACTCGCGGATGAGTTCCAGCCCCGTCGAAAGGGCGTCCTGCCAGCGGCGCTCGTTCACGGCAAAACGGAATTGAATACCCAGCTGCAGGAGCTTCTCCTTGAAGACATTGCGCGCCGACGCCTGAAGGGTCTGAGCCTCGGCAGGCGAAAGAAACTGATCGAGCTCCTTGAGAATATCGATGGCGTGATCGGTGTCGTGGCGGCGGACAGCGTCTTCCCAGGAGGCCTTGAGCTCGTGCTTGTGCTGCTCCTTGAGGGAGCGCATGCGGTCCTGAAGGCTGACGACGCGGGGATCATCGGGCAGGGCATTGACCAGGCGGTCGATCTCGCTCTGGGCACGGTCCCACTGGCGGGAGGC
>SBAX01000019.1 GCA_005240095.1 Phycisphaera mikurensis | reverse complement strand
CCGTGAAAGAGTCGTCCGAGACCCAGTGGGTGCGCCGGGCGCAACGGGGGGATACCGAGGCCTTCGGCGAGCTGGTCCGCTTGTACCAGCGGCGGGCCGTGTCGCTCGCCTACCGGCTTTTAGGCAACGCCAGTGACGCCGCGGACGTGGCCCAGGATGCGTTCGTGCGAGCGTATCGCAACCTGGGGCAGCTCGACGACGCCGCCCGCTTTGGCGGCTGGCTGATGAGGGTGGTGAGCAACCTGGCCCTCAACTTCCGCCGATCGCGGGCCGGTCGCGCGGCCGCTCCCCTCGACGACGCCCTGGAGTTCGGCGTCGAGGTGCGGCGTGCCGGAACCGGGCAGCGGCTGCGAGCAGACCGAGACGAGGGCGAAGGACCGCTTCCCGAGGAATTGCACGACGCGGTGAGTCGCGCGTTGGAGAGGCTTCCGGACAAGCAGCGCCTGGCGTTGATCTTGTTCAGCGTCGAAGGGTTGCCGCAGAAGGACGTGGCGGACATCCTCGAATGCAGCGTGGAGCTGGTGAAATGGAACGTCTTCCAGGCGAGGCAGAAGCTCAAAGAAATGCTCGCGGAGCATTTATGAACGCGTCGGACCGAGGCACAATGACCGAATCGGATCGCGCCCCGGGAACTTCGTGGCAAGATGCGAAGGACCTTTTCTTGCGGGCTGTCGGCTGGCTGCTGGGAACCCATGTTGAGTTCACGACGGTGCATTTTCACCGGCCGCGTGAGTAGTCATGAACACTGAACCCTACAACGCAAACGATCTGAGCTTCCTCCTGAGCCGCAGCCTCGACGACGACCTGTCGCCCGACGAGCGCCGCCTGGAGGAGGCTCTGCGCGAATCCCCACAACTCCAGCGCGAATGGCAGCAGCTTCAGTCGATCGACCGGCTCGTTTGCCGCTGGGGTCAGCGGGGCTACGAGGCCGATGCCGAAGCCTTTGCCGGACTCACCATTGCGGAAGTGGGCGGGGCAGCGGGTGACTCGGACTTCGCTCAAGTAGATAGTCTGCTGCGCCGCTGGGGCGCCGGCGTCCCGACGGGCGACCGCGATCTGGTGGACAATGTTCTCCGCGCCATCGGCGGCAAGCGACGCAAGCTCGCGACCCGCTCGCTGGTCTTCCGGTTGGGCGTGCCGCTCGCGGCCGCAGCCGCGATCGCCTTGGCCGTCGTCGCCCCCTGGTTCCAGATGCCTCCAACGTCCACCTATGTCGCCTGGGGCCCGCAGGTAAGCGTTCCCGCCTCGGTCCGGCCGCAGTTGGAGGTGTACTTCGAGCAATCCCCGGAAGTGCCAGTGGAGGACATGGCCGAAGCGACTTTCGGTTACATGACCATCGGCGTCGAGCCGACAGTGGGGGCCGACGAGGGTTCGTCCTTGTAGTTCGCCGCGGGAGTGAGTGAGATGCGAAGCGTTTTGTCCGTCATCATGGCCCTGGCCGTCGCGGCCCCCAACCTGCTGGATACGCGGCAACTCATTGAGCAGGCCCTGGATGAACCCGCCAAGATCTCGCTCGACAACATCAAGCTCGAGGACGCCATTCACCGGCTCACGGAGCAGACCGGTGTGCAGATCGTCATGAGCGCCGAAGCCATGCGCCTTGTCCCGCAGGGCCCTGAAACTCGGATCCAAAAAGTTGATATCGCCAACGTGCCCCTTCGCGAGGGGCTCACCCGGATCTTCGCCCCCCTGGGCATGACCTGGAAAGTCACGGAAAACGCCGTCGAAGTGGTCCCCAAGGACGCGATTGCCTGCTTGGGCCGCGCGCCCACGTGGCGGGAACTCGACCTGCTCGGTGAAATATCCTCGGCCCAGCTCGGCCTGGATCCGCGGGCCCTTGAACGCCTGCGCCCCCGCGTGCATTTCCATGTGCCAGAGTCAGGAGACAACTGGGGCAGCCTGGTGGCCGCAGTCCGCAGCGTCGGCGCTGGACCGGGCGACGAGGTTCTCTCCGCGGCCTGCGCCAAGCTGGGATGGGCCTGGTGCCTCTCCGGCGACGACATCATCGTGTCACCGGCCGGTGCCCAACTCCGGGCGCGTATGCAGCAACCCATCTCCATCCGCATGAGCAACCGCCCTCTCTTTGAAGTGCTCATGGCCGTGGGCGCATCCATCAATCTGCCCATTCGCGTGGAGCCTGGCGCCCTCGCCCTGTTACCGGCCGGCGTCCAGCGCAACTTCTCCCTGAACGTCCACCAGCAGCCCGTCGAGCAGGTCCTCGACGGCATCGCCGCGTATACCGGGCTTGGATACCTCATCGGGCCGGATGGCGTGGTGTTCTACCACCCCAACGCGGGCGGAGCGCCGCGTCCCGAGACCGTCGCCAGCCCCGGTTCGGCCGACCCCTATGTGGCCAAGATCATCGTTCCTCTGGGTGACGGTCGCACGTTCGAATGGCTCATTCGCCGGTCCGAGCTGCCCGATGACCTCCGGCAGATGCGCGACGACGCCATCCAGAAGGCCATCGACGACATCCGTCGGCAGACCACCGCGACCGCGCGCCCGTAACAACTCCGCAACGATCAACTATGGGACCCACTTCACCTCGTTGTCCCTGACCCCTTCATGGGCTATGCTCAGGCAGTTTTCCAAGGGGAGATCATTCGGATGCGTAAAACATCTTTGCTGATTGCGTTTGCACTAGCCCTGTTCGCATTGGGGTTCTACACCTTCTGCCGCAAGACCACGACCGGCCCGTCCTCGCCGACGACCGGGGCCCCGGCCACGACCCCGCAGCTCGCAGACAGGCCGGTGGTGGATGAGCGGCTCGCCGCCGTCATCGCAGAGCTCACCGAAAAGTGGGATCGCGTGCAGTCTGTTTCGGCCAAGGTGCAAACCGAGATACCCAACGTCGCGGGCCTGCCGGGAGACACCAAGGGAAACGGCACCTACGACTTGCTTAAGAAAGACGGCAAGACCTTGATCCGGTTCTCCCTGGCGAACAACATCCGATATGAGAAATCGGAGGACACCAACATCCGGACCGCCGAGTATTTGCACTTTGTACACGACGGATCGGCGCTGTACTTCCAATCCCAGCAACCCAAGAAGATGAAAAAGACCACGAAGTCGAAGTACTCGCCGGCCCGCGTTGTGCAGATCGGCGGCGCGGAGCTCTTCCGCAGCCTCACCGAGAACTTCAATCTGAAGCTCGCCCCCGATGAAACCGTCGACGGCATCCCAACCTACGTCATCGAGGCAACTCTCGTCGGGCAGAAGTGGAAGGCTCGTCACTATTTCGACAAAGCTACCGGCATCCGAGTCCGGCAGGTGGAGTTCGATGAGCAAGGCAAGGACTCATTCTTCTTGAGCCTGTCAGAGATCAACCTGACGCCCCAGTTCAGCGAAGGGCACTTCACCTACAACCTGCCCGAGGGATTCGAGCTGATCGACGAAACCGCTGCCCAGCCCTAGTCGCCCGCCGAACATGGCGGGTCGACTATCGAATAGGATCACCGTGGTCGTCAGCCCCCGTCAGAGCTTGGGAAGTTTTTGCCGAGTCGCCTCGTAGTTGAGAGCGATTAGCAATCTCGCAGGGTTGGCGGCCAACCAAGGCCCATTCTGCTTTTGTGGAGT
>SBAX01000143.1 GCA_005240095.1 Phycisphaera mikurensis | reverse complement strand
GCCCCGGGACCCCGCGACGCACGCCCCGCCGTGTCTCGCGCCACTCCGCCTCAGGGGGACCCACGACACCGCGGGCCAAGCCCAGACCACGCCCGCCAGGAATTCCACCCACACCGCGTGCCAGGATCCAACCACACGCGGTGCTGGGACCCAACCACAGCGAGGGCGCCAGGACCCAACCACCTCCCACAAGCTGGCCCCAAGAACCACGAGTCAAGCGGGTGCGATCACCCAAGGATGCCCACACGCCGGCGCAAGCGGCACATCATGAAGCTACTGCCCCCAGCCAGGGATGACGGGAACGGCCCCGATCCGCAGGTAGCGAGGTGGCGCGTGTGGATCAGAGGTTTACGTTCGCCGGCTTGCCCGATACCTGTTGGACCTATCTCGAAAAGAGTAGCGGGTGGAAAGCCAGCTCGCAGCAGCGCTTCTGGCTTGCTTCCGAGGCCCAATGGCGAGCGCGACAAGACTGTGCGGGCCGGGCTAACCAGCGATGGCAGCCTTCCCTTGCATGCGGCCTTCTCGTTACCATTGAACAAAGCTCGCCGTCCGGAGACGATCTGCCGCCAGCGAGCGTTTGACTTGGGGAGTCGCGGGAGGCGGCCCATGAATCCGTGCATTTTCCTGACGGCCTTCTTGATCGGGTCCGTGACGGCCGGGAGTCCGTATCCGGACATCAACCGCGACGGGTGCGTGGACCTGCACGATGTAGCTCTCTTTCAGAATGAAGTCGGGGTCGTGGGGAGCCTCGCGGATCTCAATTACGACGGCCAGTGCACCGCGGCCGATTACCCCTTCCTTCAGGCCGTGCTCGGCGGGCCGGACTGCGTGTGCGTTGAGGACTTCGAGTGCGAGGATCTGTACGGCTGCACCGATGACATCTGCGCAGGCTTCGAATGCCGTCACGTCGTCATCTGCCAGAACCAGAACGATTACGACCTCGACTGCATCCGCTACACCTGTACGGCGCAGGGGTGCGTGCCGGGAGAGGAGCCGGACGGCTCGCCCTGCCAGGATCCCTTCGGCTGCACGGTCGACGACTCTTGCTTCATGGGCGAGTGCCTGACCGGCACAACATGGCACGCCTATTGCGGCAGCCAGGATGACTCGGACGATGATTGCGTCCACCCGTACTGCGAGCAGGTGGGCCTTGTCTTTGCGTGTGTCGACCGTTCAGAGGACAATTCTTCCGCGTGCGACGACAGGAACTCCTGTACGATCGACGACATGTGCTTCTTCGGCGCGTGCTCGGGTACGTCCCTCCCCAACGGTACTGCCTGCGACGACGGCGTCGATTGCACCTTCGGGGAGCGCTGCGTCTCCGGTCAGTGTACGCAGGCCATTCCGGATGACTCGCTGTGCGGCAATCAGGACGACGGGGACGCGGACTGCTACCACGACGTTTGCGATCGTGACACCGGTTGCTTCACGGACTTGGAGCCTTTTGGGGCGCCCTGCGAGGATGGGGTCAGTTGTACGGCTTTCGATTATTGCCAGGGCGGCGTGTGCGCCAGCGGCTATGACACCTGCGGTGGCGGCGACGACGACGCGGACTGTCTCACCGGGGTCTGTGATCTCGTCGAAGGGATGTGCGTGCAAGCCGTAGAGCGGGACGAGTCCTTCTGCGATGACGGCATCATGTGTACGCACGACCGCTGTATCTCCGGTGAATGTCGGCCCTTGAATTACGACAGCTCCCTGTGCGGCAACTTCAATGACAACGACGCGGATTGCGTGCGGAGCCTCTGCACTGGGGGAGGCGGCGACGGCTGCGAGTCCTTGCCGGAGAAGCCCGGTTCGCCGTGCGATGACGGCATCCCCTGCACCTACACGGACTATTGCGACGGCGACGGCGTCTGCCAGCCCGGCTTCTTGAACGACGATGCCTGCCCGAACCAGGACTACTGCGACAACGACTGCATCGAGTATCGCTGCGATGCCTTTGCCGGGTGCGTCGTGAATCCCGAGCCCAACTCGGCCCCCTGCCGGGATTTTTTCTGCGACCTCAACGGCCAGTACAGCGCGTGCAACGTCTCCGGCCAATGCGAGTGCCGCAAGAGCCCCGCGCCGGATTTCGGCTGCCCGCCGTGAAGAACACCACGGCCTTGGATTCAGCCCTCGGGACTGGCTGACACGGCCGCGTCGATGAAAGCCTTCAGCTTGGCCGCGTACTCGTCGGAGTACATGAAGCCGCCTCCGTTGTGGTCACCGGGCGTCACGACGAACTCCTTCGGTGGAGCGGCGGCGTCGTAGACCGCCCGACCATTGGCCACCGGAACCAGCGTGTCATCCGCCGCGTGAAGAAACAGCTTGGGGCAGGGAATCGCGCCGACCTTGTCAATCGAGTCGTACCGATGCCGCATCAGCAGGCGGACCGGCAGCAGGGGATAGTGAAGGGCCGCGACGTCGGCCAGTCGTGTGAAGCTCGATTGGACGACCAGCGCGCCGGGACGCTGCCGCCGGGCCAGTTCAATCGCCACCGCCCCGCCGATGGATTCGCCCATGATGACGATGCTTGCGCTCGGAATGCCGCGCGTTTGCGTCAGATAATCCCAAGCGGCGAGCGCGTCGAGGTAGGTGCCGTGCTCCGTGGGACTGCCCTCGCTTTTTCCGAAGCCGCGGTAGTCGACGATCATCGCGTTGTAACCAAGAGAATTGAGTACTTTAAGCTCCGGCAGTCGATCGCCGTTGTTGCCCGCGTTGCCGTGGAAGAACAGGATGGTGGCCGCAGCGCCGTCGCGCGGGACGAACCACGCTGAGATGTTCACTCGGTCCTGAGTAGTCAGCGTCACGTCGTCGAATGCCAACCCGACGTCACTGGGAGTCTGCTCGATAGGGCCAGACGGAAAGTAGATCAGCCTGGTTTGAAAGAAGCCTGCGAACACGACTACACCAATGTAGGTGCAAAGTGCGACGAGAAGCAATCTGCGCACGCTCGGCAGTCGAAACATCCGTTGTTTCATGAACTCCTCTATGGACGAGGCGAAATGCAGACGGGGCACGTTAGCCTCCAGAGTGCCAAGGTAGATGCCATCGGATCGTACGGAGGCCCGGCACCTACCTCAAACGCCAGGCTGTGGAATCCTGTCTGTTGCAGGTGGCGCCGAATCGCACGTCGCTCAACATTGGAGTTGTGCGCCCCAGCCTTACAATCCGCGGATGGGACTCGGCTGGGCTACGGCGTACGTCGGTCAACTGGCCGGCGTGGGGACGTCGCTGATGTGGACGATCACCACGCTCTTCTTCACCGCGGCCGGCAAGCGCGTGGGTACGACCGTCGTGAACGCCACGCGCATCACGTTCGCCTGCGGCCTGCTGGCCCTCACGCATCGATACCTGCAGGGCGTGTGGATCCCGATGATTCCCTGGACCCAGACTGCGGCCCTGGGCGTTTCGGGGATCGTAGGGCTGACCATCGGCGATCAGGCGATCATCGCCGCCTTTGTGGAAATCGGGCCGCGCCTGGCCCTGCTCATCACCACCACGTCGCCACTGTGGGCCGCGCTCTTAGGCCGCGTCTTCCTCGGGGAGCGTCTGCCCGCCTCCGCATGGTTGGGGCTGGCCATGACCATCGCCGGCATCATCCTTGTCCTTCGCGAACGGGGCTCCGGACCGGGCACCATCCCGAGGCGCAAGCTCTATCGAGGCGTGCTCCTGGCACTGCTCGCGGCGTTCTGCCAGTCCGGAGGTTACCTGCTCAGCAAGATCGGCATGGGCCACGGGGAGGGCGGCGAGGTCGTCGAGCCGCAGACTGCCACACTCGTCCGGATGGTTTTCGCCGCTCTGACTATCGTGCCCGCCCTGGCCGCTCAGCTCTGGCTGCGCCGACGCTCGGCGCTCGCTATTGCTTCGCCCGCCGATCCGCTCCCGGGGCTTGTTCCCGACAGTCGCCCGAACCCATGGCGAATGGGAATCCTTCTTTCCCTGTGTGGCGCGGTGACGGGACCGTACTTTGGGGTTTGGCTTTCCCTGGTAGCCTGCGACCGGGCCCCGCTGGGCGTGGCTCAGACCTTGCTGACGCTCTCGCCCGTCTTCATCCTCCCCGCCACCGCCATCCTCCACCGCGAACGCATCACCTGGCGCGCCGCAGCCGGAGCCTTCATCGCCGTCGGCGGCGCCGCCGTGCTATTCGGGGTCAAGAGCGTCTGACCAAGAAACTTTGACCGCGATCGATCCTCCGCCCCGCGTCTGTGACCGGACGGCCTTAGCTCCGTCTGACAGGCAGTTGGGCATGGAGTTCGAAATACTCCGTGCCATGGGCAAACGGGCGGCCGAGGAAGGCCTCGAAGCACGGGTGATCATCGGGCACATACCCGCTTTTTGGGAGCCAGACGCCAAAGAGCCATTGGAGCGCGCGGAGCTCGAGATCTACGCCGCCGCGTATTTCGACCTGTGCGACAACCATCGGCGGGAATCGAAAGCCGCCGATCTCCCCCTTCGGCGTGAACCGCTCGGCCTCGACGGCAATGTGGTACACGCAGCTTTCGAGCGGAGTGATCTCCGGATTGTCCCACTGGTACCCGAGCCACTGGCCGTCCGCCAGGACGTTGCGTTCCGCCCAAGCGACGAGGCCCTCGACTGCCTTGACGACGGCGTCGCCCCGGTAAGGATTACGGACGCGGATGTACGCCACCCGGCGCGCCGGAAGATGATGGATTTTCACCTTGAATCCATCGGGGTTGTGCGCGGCGGGTAGTCGCTCCAGATGCAGCCGCTCGGCCGACCCGGCCACCATGGCCTCAAGCTCGGATCGATGAGTATCCCGCCACCCCCTGATGTCGAACCGGCTCGGCGGCGAGCCGAAGCGCTGCCTGAAGCTGCGTGAGAAGTCGGACGAGGAAGAGAACCCGCACGCCAGGGCCACGCGCGTAAGCGACGGCTGGCGGCCATGGCACATCATCACCAGCGCCTTCTCGAGGCGGAGCCGCTTGACGAAGTCGGCCAGCGTCTCCCCCATTAGCGCCTGAAACACCCTGTGAAAATGGAACGGAGAGAGCCCCGCTGCACGGGATACCTGCGTAAGCCGCAGCCCTCCCGGCTCGCCCAGATGGCTCACCACTTGGTCGATCGCGAGGTTGATCCTCTCCACATACGCCATCGACGTCGAAGGGCGAGTTTTCACGTCAGTTCGCAAGATTTGGCAAGACCTCCACGCCACGCCCGGTATGATTCAGGCTGCTCCCTGAATGGCAGGGTAGCACGTAATGACTTCTGGAGCCATCGCATGACCCGACTGACGTTCGTATTCCTGTTGGTGTGTGTCCTCGGCGGTTACGTGGCCGTGTCTCAGACCACGCCCCGAACGAGCGAAGGCAAAGAGGAGCAAAAGATGAGGCTCGGAAACTTCTCGGTCAGTCTTACCGTCAAGGACATCGCCGCATCCCGCGCCTTCTACGAAAAGCTCGGATTCCGCCAGATCGCCGGCGACCAGACCAAAAACTGGCTGATCCTCCAGAACGATACCGCCACCATCGGACTCTTTCAGGGAGTCTTCGACAAGAACTGTCTGACGTTCAATCCCGGCTGGGACCGTTCCGCCAACACCCTCCCCGACTTCGACGATGTGCGAGAGATCCAGAAGACGCTCAAGGGTCGAGGCCTCACCCTGACAACCACGGCCGACGAGTCTTCGACAAGTCCCGCAAGCCTCTCCCTGCTCGATCCCGACGGAAACCCGATCCTGATCGATCAGCACGTACCGCGCCCGACGAAGTAGACGCAACGCTCGCCGTGCGATCAGTCAAGCGGCGCGGCTCCGAGCGCCGCAGCGGCGCCCCTTCGGGGGAAGAGTCCGCGCAGCGTAATGCGGTCGCCGACCCGATGGCACGGACGGCGGAGGCAATGCCCTCGCCTCGTGAGACTCTCCTAATGCCCCGGCGGCCCCGCTAGGGCTCGGACGATGTCCCCGACGACGGCCTTGGCGTCGCCGAAGACCATCAGGGTGTTGTCCATGTAGTACAGTTCGTTCTCGATGCCCGCAAAGCCGGGATTCATGGTGCGTTTGATTGCCAGCACGGTCTTGGCCTTGTCCACGTCGATGATGGGCATGCCATAGATGGGCGAAGACTGGTCGTGCCGCGCTGCGGGGTTGACCACGTCGTTGGCCCCGATGACCAACGCCACGTCCATCTGCATCATCTCCGGGTTGATGTCGTCCATCTCGGCGAGTTTTTCGTAGGGAATCTCCGCCTCGGCCAGCAGCACGTTCATGTGCCCCGGCATTCGCCCCGCCACCGGATGGATGGCAAAGCGTACGTCCACGCCCCGCTTGGTGAGCTGATCGTACAGCTCCCGCACGCGATGCTGGGCCTGGGCCACGGCCATGCCGTATCCCGGCACGAGCACCACCCGGCTTCCCGATTCCAGCAGATGGGCGGCGTCCTCGGCCGTAGCGCTCTTGACCACCTTGCGCTCGTCCGATGCCGCGGCCGCCGTCTTCACCTGCCCGAAAGCCCCGAACAGCACGTTGGTGAACGAGCGGTTCATGGCCCGGCACATGATCACCGAGAGGATGAAACCCGACGATCCGTCGAGTGCCCCGGCGGTGATCAGCAGCTTGTTCTCCAGCACGAAACCCATGGCCACGGCGGAGAGCCCTGCATAGGAGTTCAGCAACGAAATCACCGTGGGCATGTCCGCTCCCCCAATGGGAATGATCAGCAGCACGCCGAAGGTCAGTGACAGGAGAATGATGGGCACGAACACCCACCATCCCAGTTCAGGCTTGAGGATCAGAAGCACACCCAGAACAATGGCGACGGCCAGCAGGGACAGGTTGATGATGTTCTGGTTCTTGTAGGTGATGGGCCGGGTGGGGATCCACTCCTGCAGCTTCCCCGCGGCCATGAGGCTTCCGGTGAAGGTGAGGAAACCGAGGATAATCTCGACCACAATGGCGGTGGTTCGAAACGGAGTCAGCGCGCCCTCCTCCGCAGACCAGAGGGCGAACTTCGCGGTGCCCACCAGCCCCGCGGCCAGCCCGCCGAAGGCGTGCGAAATCGCCGTTCGCTGCGGCACTGCCGTCAGCGCGACCATGGACAGAGGAACACCCGCCGCAAAGCCTGCGATCACGGCATAGGTGATCCACTTGTAGGTCACGATCTCGTGGTGCATCAACGTGCCGCCGATCGCCGCGGTCATGCCCAGAACGCCGGCCAGAACTCCGCGACGTGCCGTGGAGGGGTGGCTGAGCCACTTCAGCGAAAAGACGAACAACGCGGTGGCAACAAGGTACGTCAGTTGCGTCAGGTTATGTTCGAGTTGCGGGCTCACTTTTGCGCTCCCCGCTTCTTGAACATCTTGAGCATGCGGTCGGTGATGAGAAAGCCGCTGACGATGTTGGTCATCGACGCGAAGACGGCCACGGCCCCAATTACCGTGGTGAACGGCGTCTTCTGTTCACCGGCAATGATGATCGAGCCGACGACCGCAATCGCGGAGATCGCGTTGGTCAGGGACATCAGCGGCGTGTGCAGCAGCCGGGACACGTTGCGGATCACTTCGAACCCGATGAACGTGGCCAGCATGAAGACGAAAATCATCGACCAGAGATCAAGTTCCTGCATTCATCTCTCCTATCACGCCCCACTCTCCCCAGGGAGAGGGGTTGGGGGTGAGGGTAAGACGCTCGATTTCGATAACCCTACGGTCTCTTCAACTCCTTGGTTTTCGACCCTCACCCTGCCCTCTCCCTGCGAGGGAGAGGGTTTGGGGCGGTCTCACGCTGTCCCCATCGCGGCCTTCGTGGCCTCGTGCACGACTTGTCCTCCATGCGTAATCAGACAACCCTTTTGAATCTCGTCATGGGGATCAAAGACGAAGTTCTTATCCTTCAGGAACGCGGTGACGAACGCCCCCAGGTTGCGGGAATACAGCGTGCTCGCGTGCAGGGGCATCGACGACGGAAGATTCAGCGGGGCGCAGATCCTGACCCCGTATTTCTCCACCGTGCTTCCCGGCTCACTGAGCGTGCAGTTTCCCCCGCCCTCGGCGGCAAGGTCCACAATGACCGATCCCGGCTTCATCTTCGCCACCATGTCCTCGGTGATGAGCTTGGGGGCTTTCACGCCACCGATCAGCGCCGTGGTGATAACCACATCGTTGGCCGCACAGCGCTCCCCGATGAGCATGGCTTGCTTCTCGTAGAACTCCTTGGACAGCTCCTTGGCATAGCCGCGCTCGTCCTGGGCGCTCTCCGACGCTTGCACGCCGACGAACTTCCCGCCGACGCTCTCGACCTGCTCCTTCACCACCGGCCTGGTGTCGGTGGCCTCCACGGTCGCTCCCAGCCGCCGCGCCGTGGCGATAGCCTGCAAACCGGCCACCCCCGCGCCGATCACAAAAACCTTCGCCGCGAACACCGTTCCCGCTGCGGTCATGAACATGGGGAAGTACTTGGCCAGCTCATCGGCGGCGATGATCACGCCCTTATAGCCGGCGATGTTGGCCATGGAGGAGAGCACGTCCATGGTCTGGGCCCGGGTGGTACGAGGGAACGCATCGGCGGCGAACGCCGTGACGTTCCGTTCCGCCAAGCGTCGGACCGCATCGACGTTACGGGTAGGGTAGAGGGTCGTCAGGAAGTAGGAGGCGGTCCGCATCAGGTCCACTTCGTGCTTGCCGTGAAAGGCGTTGGTCACGGGGGGCTGGACCTTGAGCAGGAAGGCCGCGCCGCCGAACACGGCCGCGGTGTCACTCTCCACGGTCCCGCCAACGCGGCGATAGTCCTCATCGGAAAAATACGACGGCGCCCCGGCGCCGGCTTCGACCATCACTTCCACACCGGCCTTGACCAGCTTGCCGCAGGTTTCCGGAGACAGCGCCACCCGCCGCTCCCCCGGCACGATTTCCTTCGGAACCCCGATTCTCATTGCTCATCCCGCGAGTTAAAGCAAACGGCTGCGACAAT
>SBAX01000178.1 GCA_005240095.1 Phycisphaera mikurensis | reverse complement strand
GGGCGGGGTGGGGTTCTTCCGCGGCGTTTTCGGGGGCGTATTCGGGGACGAGGCGTTTGAGTTCGGCCTGGATTTCGCCGTTGTCGGAGGTGTCGGCCAGGGCGATGAGCCGCTCGATCCCGCGATGCACGGTGGCGCGGTCACCGGGGCGGTGCTTCCAGATCATGATCTTGGGGTGCGAGGTATCGCCGATGTCCTCGCCCACGCAGAGGATCTCCTCGAAGAGCTTCTCCCCCGGGCGCTTACCGGTGAAGGCGATCTCGATGTCGATGTCGGGGCGCAGGCCGGACAGGGTGATCATATCGCGGGCGAGGTCCACGATGCGGATGGCCTCGCCCATGTGCAGCACGTAAATCTCCCCGCCCTTGCCCATGGTCCCCGCTTGCAGCACGAGCTGGGCGGCCTCGGGAATGGTCATGAAATACCGCGTCATGTCCGGGTGGGTGACGGTCACCGGCCCGCCGCGGGCGATCTGCTCCTTGAAGATGGGCACCACGCTGCCGCTGCTGCCCAGCACGTTGCCGAAGCGCACGGTGACAAACTGTGTCACTCCCGCCCCCGTCTGGCTCTGCACGTACATCTCCGCCACCCGCTTGGTACAGCCCATGATGCTGGTGGGGTTGATGGCCTTGTCCGTGGAGATCATCACCATCTTCTCCACGCCCGCCACGAAGCACTCGTCGGCCACCACGATGGTGCCCAGCACGTTGTTCTTCACCGCCTCGCCGGGGTTGATCTCCATCATGGGCACGTGCTTGTGGGCGGCGGCGTGGAACACCGACGAGGGGCGCTCCTTGGCGAAGATCCAGGAAATCCGCGCCCGGTCGGTGATGTCCGCCACGAGGGGGACCACCTGCAAATCCGGATGAGAGCGGCGCAGCTCGCGATCGATCTCGAAAAGATTGTTCTCCGCCTGCTCCACGAGGATCAGCCGCCCGGGCTTGAAGGCCGCAATCTGCCGGCACATCTCCGAGCCGATGCTCCCGCCCGCGCCCGTGACGAGGATGCGCTTGCCGCGAAGCTGCCTGCCGATCTCTTCCGTGTCCAGCTCCACCGGCTCGCGGCCGAGGAGGTCTTCGATGTCCACGTCGCGGATGCGGCTGACCTGCACCCGCCCCTCGATGACGTCGGCCACCGCGGGCATGGTGCGGAAGTGCACGCCCAGTCCCTCGCAGCGCTCCACGAGCTTGCGGATCATCTTGGGGGTGGCCGCGGGCAGGGCGATGAGCACTTCCTCGACGGCGTTTTCCTCGCAGATGGTGCGGATGTCGTGGGTGCGCCCGATGATCTCCACATCGTGGATGCGCCCGTGAAGCTGGGGCACGTCGTCATCGAGGAAGCCCACGCAGGCGAAGCGCTCGCTGCGCACGCGGAGCAGCTCGCGAAGCACGGCCTCCCCGGCGTCGCCCGCGCCGCAGATGAGCACCCGCCGCGGGTTGACCGCCCGCTGGGGCTGAATGTCCTCGTAGTAGAAACGCACCAGGATTCGCGTGGCGCAAACCAGGGCGATGGTGGCGGCCAGGTCCAGGGAGAACACCGCCGACTGCGGCAGGTGCGGGGTGGGGGCGGTGTCGATCAGCGTCCGACCGATGAACATCTGCCAGCCGTTCTCCAGCAGGAAGTACACGCTCAGAAAAAGGAACGTGCCCGCCAGCGACGCGCTGATCACCCCGAAGACGTCGCGAAGGCCGACGTAGCGCCACGATCCGCGATACTGCTTGGTCCACTGAAACACCCAGAGCTTCAGCGGCAGCGCGATGAGCAGCAGCGGCACGTACAAGTCCCAGAACCAGGCGTACGACTGGCCGGGATAGTGGACCACCCAGTGGAAGTTGAAGGCCAGAAGAAAGGCGCTGAGCAGCGCCAGGGCGAAGAGCACGGCGTGCGCTGCCACCACCAGCGGCGTGCGATAGCGAATCAGAGCGCTGGGCGGGGCTTCCTTCGGTCTGTCGCTGGCTTCGCTCACGTTGGCTTAGCGGCCGTCGTGCGGCACGGTATTTGGCTTATGGCTGCTCAATGGGAGGCGTCTTCGCGGCGCTCTGGGCGGCACGCATTTTTTCGGGCCACAAGGCGTAGGGCTTGGCCGGCTCCCGCCGCGCCAGCCACTCGGCCGTCCGCAGAGCATCCTCCTCCACGCCGAGGTGCCACAGCACCAGAATGTAAAGGGCATTCACGTCCGGCCTTTGATCTTCGTCGTCCGCCGCCAGACGCGCCTGAATCTGCAGTGCATTGGCGTCCGCGGCGTTGCCGAAGCGCGCCCGCATGTTCAGGGCGTGCAAGAACGGGTTCTCGTCGCGGCGCACCAGTTCGCCCAAAAGAGCGACGGCCGTGCGCCGCCCGCCGATGGCGAGGTAGGCGAAGATTTCCCCGATCCGCGACTCGTAGTCATCGGGCTCCAGGGTGATTGCGGTTTCGAAAGTGCGCATCGCGGCGCGGTACTGGCCTTCGTTGAATAGCTTCCAGGCCTCGGTACGCACGCGCCCGTAGGCGAGGCGATCGGTCACGTCGAGCTGTTCGGCCAGCGTGGGCGTGGACTCGTCGGGGGTTTCGACTTCTTCGGTGAGGAACGGCGTCTGCACGATCGACGATTGCAGGTCCACCATGGCGTTGGTGCGAGCCATCGCCCGGTACACCGGAGCGTTTAGGGCATTGGCCGCGATCAGTCCAAATCGCCGGGAGAACATCTCCTGGGGGTCGGGTTCCATCCCTTGGCGGCGCGGGGCGAAACCACCGTAGCGCTCGAAGGCCATCCGCTTTCGCGGCGTGAGGCGCGAGCGAATCGTCGGTGACACGTCGGTTCCCATGGCGGTCATGCGCGAGACCGACCACACGTCGCCGGGCAGGGCAAACGGCTCCAGACCGCTGCGCTGGCCAAAGCGGCGAGAGAGGGCCTGATAACCGAGGGCGTCCCGCTCGAATTCATTCATGGGGATGCCCAGCGGGCGCCAGGTCTGGTCCACGGGCTGAACGTTGCCGTAGGCGTCCGTGGGATAGACGAGGTCCGGGTCCGCGCCTTTGTCTTGGGCGGTAGCGGGCGAGGCCACGACCGCGAGGGCAAGGATTGTGAAAACAGAGGCCCGGCCACGCGAAGACGCGCTTCTGGGGGGCAATGGGCCGCGGGGTGTGGTGGGGAGATGTAACATCCTAGCTTTCAATAGTTTACGTTTACTCTCGCTGCCGTAAAGGGCGGTAGATTACCTCGATTCTCCCAGGTTGCCTTTCTCTCTTATCTTAGGTTTTCGGTCAATCGGAAGGACAGGGCGCATTGAAATCGCCGTGAACCGGGCAGTAGGGGAGGGCGAGCCTCCCGGCGAGCCGCGCCCAGCGGGCACCAGCGGAAGGTTGGGTTAGGCAGCTCGCCAGGAGCCTCGCCCTCCCGTCAAACGGCTCGGCGGGAGCCTCGCCCTCCCACCAAGCCCGCGGCGCGCCGGTGACGATGGTTTCACGGGCCGGTGAGGAGCGGGGCCATGACGGCGTAGTCGAGGATGTCCACGTCGCTGTCGCGCCCTTGAAGCTCGAAGCGGGTACAGCAGGGGTCGGCTACCATGCCGCCCGCGCCAGTGAAGCATCGTTGCAGCGCGCCGACATCTCGCAGGTCCACGTCCCGATCGAAATCAAAGTCCGCCGGCGGCAGCACGTCGCACTCATCGGGCACCTGGTTGACGTTGCAGTCCGCGGAGACGCCGTCGCGAATATCGCAGCCGTCGGTGACGCCGTTTTCGTTGCAGTCGCCGCCGGGGATGGGGAACACAAGCACGGGTGAGCTCGGCTCATTGTACCATCGATTCGTTCCGACGACGGCGATATCCTGTTCCGCACCAACGCTCGAGTTGAACGCGCCACTGGGCGAATAGGGCCAGGCCGGAAGAGAAGTGAGTTCCTGCCAAATACCGGTCGCGAGTCTTTGGAAGATCCGCGCCGGGCTGGCGCCGCCTACGGCGTCGCTTGTGCCCACGAGCACCATCCCGTCGTTGATGAACGCCAAGGACTGGGAGGGGTAATACGCCGAGTAGGCGACAGAGCCATCTTCGACCCAGCCGCTTGCAGTTCGCCGGAACACGAATACGCGCGTGTCGGCTGCCACGGCAAGCAGGTTGCCACGTAGATCCAGACTCTGACCGAAGTAATAAATGCCGCAGTCATTGGACAACTTGGTCTCCTCGATCCACTGGGTTCCTTGGCGGCGAAAGATGTAGACTGCTCCGGCAGGCCAACAATCGGAGCCGGCGGCGTGGGGCGCGCCGATGGCCAATCGATCCTGGTCGAGCGAGAGGGCGTAGCCGAATAGGTCCTCGTACTCACTCGGCGTGCGAATCTTGGCCTCCTGAATCCACCCCAGGCCCTCACGCCGAAGCACGTAGACAATGGCGGATGGCAGGTAATAGCTATCGACGTCAGGACGAGCAGAAACGGCCACGAGGTCCCTGGCCGCAACCAGTTGGGACAGGTCTGCGTTCTGGGAGGGGTCTTCTACGACGAGCGCTGGCCTCTGGGTCCATTGCCCGCCCTCATTCGCGAAGACGAGCACGCTCCCCCGGACACCGGTGCCCGGCTGGGGAGGGGCCGGCTCGACCTCCAGCACCAGCGCGTCGCCGTTTGACAGAGCCACCGATGGCCAAACGAACGATGATTCCGCTCCAGACAAGCTGAACTTGGCTTCGCGTTGCCAGGTGAGGTTTACTCGACGATACAGTTGGGCGCTGCCGACGCGCGGCCAAGCGTCGCGGTCCACATAAGGCTCCCCGATCAGGAGCAGATCGTCCTCGAGGGCCAAAGTGCCTCCGAACGAGTCGCTCGGTGCGTCTGGCCAGAGTGTTTGGAGGGCGTCGCTGCATTCATCCGGGATGAAGTCCGCGTTGCAGTCGAGGCTCGTGCCGGCGGCGATTTCGCATTGGTCCAAAAGGACGTCTTCGTTGCAGTCGGTGCCGGCGCCGCGGCCGATCTCGCATCCGTCGGGAAGGGCGTTGGCGTTGCAATCGTCGCGAATCCATACCGGCTGATCGACGCAGGGGGGGCGCAGTTGCAACTCATGGGGCCCTTGGGCGTCGGCAGACTTGGAGCCAACCATGACGTAGTAGGTGTCGCCGACGGTCAAGTCGCCCACGCAGACTTCCGCGTGAGCGTTGCCTTCGCAGGACTCCGCGTCGTCGCTGCACCCGATCAGAGACAACTGCGGGCAAGCCTCGGGATTCGGCGGGGGCCCCGTGACTTGAAATACGTTGATCAGCGAATCTCCTGCGAGGTCGCTGTTGCACGTGGAGATCCGCGCCGAGCTATCGCTGGCGACAAACTTAAACCACACGCTACCCTTGCCGAAGACCGGGCCCCCCTCTGCGCCACAGCAGAACTCGGGATCGGTCGCCTTGTCGCTGGCGAAGCGGTTCGAGAAATACGTCGTACTGTCGGAGTCCACGAGCATTGCACCCGGATAATAGCGCTCGGCACACTCATCGTTTCCCAGGTCGAACCAACAAAGCTCACCGGCATGTTGAACGCAGAGACGATCCCATTCGACCTGACAGCAGTATCGATCCAGTTGGCAAACGGCATCGCAGCAGGGGCTGTATTCGCACCCAGGCTCCGGATGGGCTACTGTGCACTCGCCTTCGTATGCCAGGCAGGCGGAGAAGGGGCAATACTGACCGTCCACGCCGCAATAGCGCCCCCGCTGCCACTGACGGGGTCTGTCGAGAGGCTCAACCGCTTCGCAAGCGTTCTGGGTGAGGTTCTGGCAGAGGTCGTCGGGACGACAGCAGGCGGCGATGCCGCAGGTGAAGGGGAAGGGATCGGGATCGCAGGCGGCGCCTTCCACCCACGCGGGCTGATCAGGCGAACTCCACTGCGGCCAGGGCCAGGGGCAGTTCATCTGCGGGACTTCGCGGCAGCCCACCTCGCAGGTCCCCGGGGCGGGGCAGAACGGAGAGTAGCGCGAATCACATTCGTTTCCGTCCTCGGGACCGCCGGCGCAGCGCCCGAAGATCATGTCGCAGCAGGCGCCCACGGGCGGCGAGCCGGCGCAGAAGATGGTCAGGTTGACGCCGTCGCGGATGACCGGGTCGGGGAACGGAGTGTCAACGCACTCCCCCTCCCCGCTGGGAAGGAGGGAGATATCCTCGGTGGAGCCCACGCAGGCCTGAACGCCGCTCACCACGATGCCGGCCTGGGCACTGTTGACTCTGGTGGCGAAGAAGAAATCCTGAGGTAGTTCAACCGGCGAACTGACGCCGAATCGCGCGATCTGCGCGGTGTTGCCCGTGCCGTTGTAGACCTTCTCGGTGCCGGTGATGATTGAGCCATCGCAGTTTCGGCGCATGTCGAACTGGAAGAATCCGAGCCCCTTGACCGCCACCTCATAGCCGATCATCTGGCAGCTTGGCACGCCGAGATGAATGTCATCCACGAGTGTCGCGTCTTGTCCGAGGTTGAAAATGGGGCCGGACGCCCTGATGTTCTTGTACCCGTCGAAAGCGTCCGTGCAGGCGGCGTCGCCGAAGAGGCGGAGGTTGAAGCTGGCGTGGGGATTAAGAGGGAAGCCACCGATAGCCCCACTGCACGGGAATCCGGGGAAGTCGAACAGATCGCAGGAGACTCCGGTTTCGGCGGGCGCGCCGACGAGGACGCCGGCGTTGCTGCGATTGAACTTGACTCCGAACCAGACGTTTTGGGGAATGGAGATGCCCGTACCCGACAATGAGAAGCTGATGAGCCGCGGGGCGTCGTCGGGGAAGACCGCCTGGCCTTGTGTGCCGGGGATCACCGGGTTCGCCCCGGGGACTGAGCCGGGACAGGTGTTGTACAGCGCGAAGTCCACCGTATATGGCCCGCCGGCGCCGGCAGGATTCACCTTGCCGGTGACGGGGAACTCGTAGCGCATCACCCGGCAGCCGGAGGCGGCGACGGTGGAGATATCGTCGGTAACTCGACTGGTGCCGCTGTTGACGGCGAGCAAGCTCCGCGTGTTGCTGTAGATGATCTTTTTGCCGACGGCGGCGGTTTGCGGGTTGCCGGTCTCCCAACGCTCGAACTGCGTGCCCAGCGGAAGGGGATAGGTTTCGAGGGGGACGACGGAGGCTGCGGGCTCAGAGGGCGACTCCTGGGCGAACCCGCCGGAAGGGATCGCCGTCAGGAAGAGAATCTCAAGAATGAGAAAACGCCATTGACGCATGGCACGGGCCTCCTGCGGCGTGGCGGGGCGACCTGCACGGACAAGCAGAGCTTGTCCGTGGCACCCACGCGGGAAACGGCACCGACAAGCACAGCTTGTCCGTGGCACCCGACCACGGCCTCCCCAGGATACAACACGCGGCGTGCCGATCCGGCGGGGAAAAATCGAGAAAAAATCGAGTCCACCGCGCGCCGGAAGGCGGATCGGCGGCTCGGCGGCGGTCTACAGTTCGATCATCGAGCCCCCCACCCATCGCGTTGCGATGGATGGGCCAAGGTGCCCCCACCCTTTCCAAGGGTGGGGGACTGAGAGATCGTGTGAAGCGAAGCGATGGTCCGTGGCGCATCTTCCAGTGGGCGTCGTTCAGCACCCAGGGGCACCCGGACGGTGCCGAGAAAGGATTCTCGGCACGCCAAAAGAAAGCCGGCGGGTGCGATCAGGTGATCGCGCCCGCCGGCATGCGTTGACTTCGCTGCGTGAGGGCACTGCTCACAGAGCAGTGGCACCCCCCTGAATCCCCCCTTGGTAAGGGGGGAGGCAAGAGCCTTAGCCCTTGTACTTCACGGTGCAGCCGTAGGGCTCGGTGGTCGCGGTGGCGACGGTGGTGCCCTTCTGGACGGCCTCGATGGCTTCCTTCACGAAGTTCTTGGCCTTCTCGCCCTTGGAGCCGTCCTTGTCGTCATCGATGGCGCCCATGTAGGCGAGGTTGCCCTTGGTGTCGATGACGAACATGTGCGGGGTGGTCTTGGCGCCGTAGGCCTTGCCGGTTGTGCCCGCCGGGTCGAGCAGATAGATCGCCAGGTTGTTGTCCTTGGCGAACTTCTTGGCGTCCTCGGCCTTGGCGTCCGCGGTGGAATCGATGTTGATCCACACCACGTCCTTGAGCCCCTTCATGGTGTGCTCGGCGGTCTTGGCCTTGGCATGCCGCTGGCAGACGGGGCAATTGGCATTGGCCCATTCCAGGACGACGATCTTGCCCTTGAACTCGGCGAGGCTGCGGTCCTTACCGTCCACGTCCTTCAGCTTGAAGTCGGGGGCGGGCTTGCCGATGGCCGCGGTGGTCGCGGCGGCAGCCGGGGCCGGAGCGGCGGGCTTGGCCGGCTCGGCGGCGGGCTTTGCCGGCTCAGCGGGCTTGGCCGGTTGAACGGCCGGAGCGGGCGCCGGTTTGGCGGGCTCGGGCTTCTTCTCCTGTGCCAGCGCCGGCAGCACAAGAGCCAACACGATCGCGGAGGCGATCCAACGTGCGTTCTTCATAGTCTCCACATCTCCAAAAAGGGTTAATCATCTCGGACGATCGGACGCCAACACCGCGTCCGTCAAGATGTCGATGAGGGGGCGAAAAATACCCCCGTAGTTGTACTCACGCAATACCCCTTGGTCGTGCCCTATAAAGACATTACTCTGGCGTTACGATTTGCGGGTTTTTTGGCTCAAGAAGGGCGACTGGCAATTACGTGATCGTTATAGGTCGGCCCGGGTGGGTCCAGGCGGCTTAGGATTGGGCGATGAAGGCTGTGGTGCTGCTTTCGGGCGGAGTGGACTCGGCAACCGTGGCGGCGATGGCCCGGGCGCGGAGTCGCACGGTCCACGCCCTGACCTTCGCCTACGGGCAGCGGCACGCCATCGAGGTGCAGGCGGCGGGGCGGATCGCCGTCAGCGTGCGGGCGGTCGAGCACATCGTGCAGACGATCGACCTGCGGGCCTTCGGCGGATCAGCCCTGACGGATCGACTGGAGGTGCCGAAGGCCCGCTCGGCGGAGGAGATGCAAGGGGGGATACCGATCACCTACGTTCCGGCGCGGAACACCATCTTTCTGGCTTTCGCTCTGGCGTTTGCGGAAAGCCGGGACGCGGCGGAGATCTACATCGGGGTGAATGCGGTGGATTACTCGGGCTATCCGGACTGCCGGCCGGAGTTCATCGAGGCGTTCCAGCGGGTTGCCGACTTGGGCACCAAGGCCGGCGTGTCGGGGAAGTCGATCCGCATCGTGGCCCCGCTGATCGCCCTGTCGAAGGCGCAGATCATCCGTGAGGGCCTGCGCCTGGGCGTGGACTACTCGATGACGCACAGTTGCTACGATCCGAGTGCCAATGGCCTGGCATGCGGGGAGTGCGACAGTTGCCTGCTGAGGCTGCGGGGATTCAAGGACGCGGGCGTGGAAGACGTGATACGGTACGCGACGGCATAGATAGCCTGGGTTCCCTACCGACAACCGTTGGGTGACAAGCCTCCTCAGCAGAATCCCAGCACGAGCGACAGAGCGCGTGGCGGAACGGCGCGCCTCGCGATACGATGTTCCAGGCCCGATCTTTGCCGGGCCGCGATAGAGACTCCCATGGGCGAGTTTCCCCGACAGCGAATGCGGCGGTTGAGGGCGTCGGCGAACCTCCGCGCTTTGCGCTGCGAGACGCGTCTTTCCGTCGACGATTTCATTCACCCCATGTTCATCGTCGAGGATCGCGCCGCGGCCGGCCCCATCGCGGCCATGCCCAGTATCGTCCGCCTCGGCCTCGACGACCTCGACCGCGAAATAGAAGCCGTCTTGTCCCTCGGCCTGAAGGCCGTCCTGCTCTTCGGCATCCCCGCCCGCAAGGACGCCGCCGCTTCCGGCGCTTCGAGCGACAGCGCTATCATCCCCCAGGCCATTCACCGCATCCGCAAGCAAAGCAGCGAACTAACCATCATCACCGACGTCTGCGTATGCTCCTACACTGACCACGGCCACTGCGGCATCGTCCGCGAGGGAACCATCCACAACGACGAGACCCTCGCCCTGCTGGCCAAGATGGCCCTCGCCCACGCCCGCGCCGGGGCGGACCTGGTTGCCCCCAGCGCCATGATGGACGGCCAGGTCGGGGCGATTCGCGCGCAACTGGACAGTGCCGGATTCACCGACGTGGGCATCCTCTCCTACGCCGTCAAGTACGCCTCTTCCTTCTACGGTCCCTTCCGCGAGGCCGCCGACTCCAAGCCCGCCTTCGGCGACCGCCGCAGCTACCAGATGGACCCCGCCAACGCCCGCGAGGCCCTGCGCGAGGTGGCCGCCGATATAGAAGAAGGCGCCGACATGGTCATGGTCAAGCCCGCCCTGCCCTGCCTCGACATCCTGCGCCAGGTCCGCGACCGCTTCGGGCTTCCCGCCGCGGCCTACAGCGTCTCGGGGGAGTACGCCATGATCAAGGCCGCGGCGGCCAATGGCTGGCTCGACGAGAAAAAGGCCGCCCTGGAGGCCTTG
>SBAX01000029.1 GCA_005240095.1 Phycisphaera mikurensis | reverse complement strand
TGACGTTGCTGACGATGCCCTGGATGTCCAGGGCGTCCACGTCCTTGTGGAGATTGGGCAGGTTCGGCTGCACCTGGGCCTCCACGTGCTTAGGGGCGCCGAGCAGTTTCTTGAAGTTGTTCACCGCCCCCACGATGTCGATGGCGTTGGGCTGGCCCGATGCCGCGGGAGCATAGGGGGATGAGATGTCACCCGCCCGGCGGGTGGAGATGGCCGTGGGGCTGGATACGGCCGTGCAGATGGCTTCGTGATCAGCACAAGTCGCCGCAAAGACTTGGAGATCGTAGATCGAGCTCGGGACAATATCTGCACCGATCACAGCGACCGCCTGCTCGTCGCTCCAATAGCCGTAGTAGGGCGAACACTGCAGGCGCGCCGCCCGGTAGTTGCCATTGGCGGGAAGCTCCTGGGCCTCCAGATAGGTGAACGGCGGGCCCACCCAGCGCGCGCAGGAGTTCATCTCTCCGCTGGCCGTGCAGGTGGCGCTTTCGTAGGCGCCGAAGTCCGGCGGCGGGCAACAGGTATTGTTCGGCGGGACGGGGTCCTGCAGGCTGACCATCGTCACTTTCAGGGCGACCTGCGGAGGAGGCCCCGTCACCGCCGTGGGTGGGGGAACGCTAAACATGATCGCCCGGGTCGGACGATTGGTTGCATCGGGAGCGACCGCCGGCGGCGGGACCGCATAGGGTACAGAAGGCCAAAAGCCGCCGGTCAAAGCGTAACTTGCGCCGGCCGCCGCAGTCGCTTCCGGCTGACCGGCCGTCGCGCTTAGATCATATGTCGCGCCGCTCATCGCAGCGGCTCCTGCGCCGACGTGACTCCAGGTCAGCTTGGGCGGCGGAGTTACCCCGGCGCGCGCCTCGCTGCCAACGACAGCGACCAGAGCCGCAAGGATGTGCAGTCGCATCGCCGCGCGGGTTCGAGTGGCCACACCCGCCGAATTCACACAACCGCCTCCCCGGCGCTCGCTTGGACCGGCGAGTCCTTTCAATCTCCCAGGCGCAGCCGGGGCGAGCGCTTCGAGTCGTGTCCGCCGTGGCATGCTCGCAGGAGGCAAGAGTATTGCTGCCCTGAATGACCACGAAGCTGGCGAGCGGAAACTCATCGTCCACCTTCCTTCGTGTTGAGACCGCGCTCGATCACCGACAGGCGCTCTTCGAGATTCCGGTTTTGAGCGTCAAGGTCCCTGATCAGGCAGTCTTTTTCTTCGAGGAGTTGGTGAAGACCCTGGATCGCCGCTAGGGCGACACCTGCGGTGTCCAAGGCGGCGAGAAACTTCTGATCCTGGCCCGTTGCAAATAGGGCATGAAAATCCTCGGCCACCGGTCCCACATGGCGAATAGAGTCTTCCTCGGTCTTGTAGTTCCATGTGGCGATCGGCAGCGACGCGACTTTCTCGAGGATCTCTCGTCCGTCGGCCGCGGCGAAGTTCTCTTTGAATGCCCGGCTTGACGCATCGGTCCATACGCCGCCTGACGTACAATGCGCGCCGCTGGCCATCTCCAGGGGGTGGGATGTGGGGTCCACACCGATCCCAACCATGCTGTCCGAGAAAAGCACTTTCCCGGCGATGTGCACCACGCCAAAATCGTTGCCAAAGTTGATGACCAGCCCACCAGGCGTGACCTCGCTGCCGTCGCCGGTATCGACCATCGCGCGACCCGCTCCGCCATTGTTTCCGTAGCCTCCGCCGCGTCCGTTGAGCATGAAATCGCCGCCTTCCCCGCGGATATTTCCGACAACGTGGAGCTGAGCCGTGGGTGTTGCCGTGCCGACTCCCACGAGCATGGCCTCGCACAGTGTCCCGCACATCGACTGCGCCTCGCCCACGCAAATGCTGTCCCATGATGAACTGCAACAGAACGGGTCGGCGTTGCAGACGTTGAATTGGCACGAGAAATCGCCGCAGCCTGCGGTACCGTGAACTGAACAGCAGTCGGACGCCACCTTGGCAACGACCCCTGGCAGTCCGAGGGCGTACGGGGCGGGGGTTAGCTTCATTCGCGGCGCCTGAAGCTCGAAACCCGCGTCAGGCGTGCATTGCACGGACGTTTCCAGCCAACGGCCCACGCCGTTGAATGCGTCTTTTCCGAAATCGATTTCAACGGTGAAGACGCCGTTATTGACCTGCACGCCACCGATGATTTGTGGCGAATTGCCCTGTGTGGCACCACCGGTCGCTGCGTCCCACAGGTTGAACTGGAAGCTGCAGGTGTCCGTCACGGGCGTGCCGACGGGCCTTTCGAGGTGGCCTTGGTACGTGAACGCCGTACCAACGGGTGCGCCGTAGGCGGCTCCCGCCCATGTCCACAAACCTGCCGACAAGACTGCTACCGAAGTTCGTTTCACGTTCATCACCGTTTCTCCTCGCATTTGTATGAAGCGGAGTCGTTCGTCAGGGACGGCCCAACGCGTTTCCCGCGGCCCTCTGTCAGGTAAACACGTGAAAGGGCCTAGAATCGGCCGGGAAAAAACGCCGAGCGGCGGGAACGGCTTGGCGCGGATGCAGCATTGCCTCGTGCCGCAGATTCCGTTAGGATTCGGAAAGCTTCAAACTGGCTTCATGACGGTTGCTTTGTTTTGCGGGCGGCCAAGCCGAACGTCGCGTGTCTTCCTCGCGCGAGGTCGGGTTTCGCCGTGACCGCGATTCGATGGCGGCTTAGGTCGGGTGGGCGGCGAATGCAAGGCAAAACAGTCTCACGTCACCTTCGCGCAAAGGCGCCGTCACGGATACCGACCGTGAGACCCGAGATCGTCGCCCACACCGTTTTCCGCCTGCGCGGCGGGGACGAGACGGCGTCGTCGAAACTGCTGCGAATCCTGCATGACGAGTTGCGACAGCTGGCGGCGAGCTGGTTTCGGACCCCGCATGGCACCCCTACGCTTCAGCCCACGGCGCTGGTCAATGAGGCCATGGTCCGGCTCATGTCCGCTCAGGCAGTGACTTGGCAGGATCGGGCGCACTTTATGGCCGTCGCGGCCACGGCCATGCGCCAGGTGCTCATCGATCACGCCCGGAAACGCAAGGCCCAGAAGCGCGGCGGCCCGGCGGCACGCCGACTGACCCTGCATGCCGGACTCAAGGCCATCGGCACCGACTTCATCGACGTGCTGGCACTCGATGAGATCTTGAAACGCCTCGCCGCCCTCAGCGAACGGCAGGCCCGCATCGTGGAAATGCGGGTCTTCGCGGGTCTGACCATCGAGGAGACTGCTGAGGTGCTCGACGTGGGCGTGACCACGGTGAAATCCGACTGGCTCATCGCCAAGACCTGGCTGAAACGCGAACTGGCGGGAAAGTAGCAGCGCATGTCCTCCTCGCAACACGGACGCGCGGGTGAAGTCTTTCTCAAGGCTCGGGGATTGACGGGCGGCGAGCGGAAGGCGTACCTCGATCAGGCATGCGCGACCGATTCATCGCTCCGTGCGGAAGTGGCGTCCCTTCTCGCCGCTGAGTCCCAGGACACTATTTCGTTCCTGCGGGAGGGCCCGCTGGTCGGTCCTCAGGCGGCGTCAATGGACGGCCGCCACCTCGAGGGTCAGCGCATCGGCCAGTACACCCTGCACCGGGTCATCGGATCAGGAGGCATGGGCACGGTCTTCGAGGCGACGCAGGAGCGCCCCCGGCGACGCGTCGCGCTCAAGACCATGCGCAGCGGCCTGCTGAACCCCTCAATCTTAAAGAGGTTCGAATACGAGTCGCAGGTTCTGGCCATGCTTCGGCACCCCGGCATCGCTCAGGTCTACGAGGCCGGCATTCATGAATCACCCTCCGGAAAAGTCCCCTACTTCGTCATGGAGTTCATTGAGGAAGGCGGACCGATCCATGAATACGCTCGCGCCAAAGTCCTCGATATCCGTGAGCGCCTCGCCCTCTTTGTCAGCGTTTGTGACGCCGTTGAGCACGCTCACCGCAACGGAGTGATCCATCGCGACCTCAAGCCCGACAACGTGCTCGTCGACAAACAGGGACAGCCCAAGGTCATCGACTTTGGAATCGCCCGGCTGGTGCAGCCGGATGGTCGGACGCCCACGCTCCACACCACGTTGGGGGAAGTCGTGGGCACCATTCCCTACCTCAGCCCGGAGCAAGCTGCCGGCCAGTCAAAGCAGATTGACACACGCACGGATGTGTACACCCTCGGAGTCATTCTCTACGAGTTGCTCACCGATCGCTTCCCCTACGCCGTTGATGGCGGCCTCGCTGATGTTCTGCGACACATTCTGAATGTCGGGCCCACGTCGCCGCGAGTGTATGCGCGACTTGGTCATGAAGTCGAGACCATCGTCCTCAAGTGCCTCCAGGAGGACCGCGATCGCCGCTACCAGTCCGCCGGCGAGTTAGCCCGCGACATTGAACGGTACTTGAAAGGCGAAGCCATCGAGGCCAAACGCGACAGCCAGTGGTACGTGCTCCGGAAGATCGCCCGCCGCCATCGTGCCCTGCTGGGAGTAGCCGCCGCCTTCGTGCTGCTGGTCACCGCCTCCGCCATCGCATTGACCTTCCTGTATACGGAGCAGAGGCGCGAACGCCAGCGCGCGGAACGCCAGGCCTATATCGCCAACATTGCCGCTGCCGACCACGCCATCGCCAACAACGACGCAGGCGAGGCCCTCAAGCGCCTGCACCAAGCCCCGCAGCACCTTCGGCAATGGGAGTGGCACTATCTCTTCGGCCATGCCGACTTGAGCCGGTTCACACTGCCGGCGCCGCAGCGCGCAACTCATGTGGCATTCAGTCCGAACGGCGCAAATCTGGCTATCAGTTACTGGTCGGGCGCCGTTCGCGTGTGGAACTTCTCCAGCGGCCGGTTCACGTGGGAACGCAACGAATTCGCTGATCCAATCATGGCCCTCGGCTACGTTGCCGATGCTCGCATCCTTGCGGCGACCGGCAAGGCGTGGGGCATCTTCGACGCTGCAACGGGCGAGGAGATTGCCCGAGGCGAAGCGCCGGAGTGCTCCGACCCGATGCCTTTCAACGCCGACGGCTCGCGATTCGCATGTGGCAAAAGTGAGGACCGCGCGGCGCGATACGCTCTGCAAGGCAGCATCGCCGTCAAAGACACTCGGACCTCTCAGTTGATCCAGGAGTTCCCCAATTTGGACAATCGCCGCTACGTCCCAACCGCAGCCTTTAGCCCCGGTGGACGATGGCTGGCCACAGGCGATATCGGAGGGACCTTGCGAATCTGGGATGTCGAATCCGGTCGACCGCTGATCACCACGCAGCAAAACCACGGCCGACCCTACGGGATGACGTTCAGCCCAAACGGGCAACAACTGGCAACCGGGCATGAAGAGGGCACCGTTGCCCTATGGGATACCGCGAGCGGTGAATGCGTGCGCTTCTGGCCCGGCCACTCCCAGCGGGTCTGGGAGATATCCTTCAGTCCCGACGGATCGCTCTTGGCAACGGCATCGCAGGACAAGAGCGCCCGCATCTGGAGAGCCGGCGATGGATCGCCTGCAAGGGTGCTGCGCGGACACGCCGCTGCCGTGACAGATACGGAGTTCAACTCGCAAGGGGACACCGTCGCTACGGTATCACTGGACGGATCGGTAAAACTCTGGGACATCAAGACCACGTCGCAAGCCAAGCCCCTGCTCATGACCGACGCAGTCCGCTCCGTCGCGTTCGACGCCACCGGGGAATGCCTTGCAGCCACATCGGGCTCGCTGACCGTTATCTGCGAACCCGCTACGGGGCGCGAGATTCAAGAATGGTGCGGCGAAACCATCGGGGGGCGTGCGTGGCTTGGGGCGTCGTTCAGCAGCGATGGTTCGAAGTTGTTTGTCGGGAATCAGGACGGTTCAGTCCGCATCTTGGAAGCGGCCACGCTCACGGAACTGGGAAGGTTGCCTGCACATCGGGACGAGGTTTGGGCAGTGGCGACAAGCCGTGACGGACGGTACCTGGCGTCGGCAAGTTGCGACGGCCGGATCGTGTTGTGGGATGCGCAAAGAGCAGACCCGCTGCACATGCTGCCCGGCCACAAGGGCGAAATCCGTCGTGTCGCCTTCAGTCCGGACAGCTCGACGCTTGCATCAGCATCGGCGGATGGAACCGCCAAGCTCTGGGACGTTGCGACCGGTGAGTGCAGCCTGACGTATGCGGAGCATGCATCCGCAGTCCATAGCGTAGCCTACAGCCCCGATGGAAACCGGGTAGCCAGCGCCTCCGACGACGGCACATTTCGGATTTGGAACTCAGCCACTGGCGAGACCGTGCGGACAGTCGATGGGAAGATGCAAGACGTATGGAGCATCGCCTACAGCCCCGACGGCAGGCGCCTGGTTACAGGGGCGCGCGATCGAACCGTGCGAATCTGGGATGCGGAGACAGGCGACGAACTACTGACTCTTCGCGGCCCCACCGGCACGGTAGAGCACGTAGCCTGGAGCCCGGACGGTGGCCGGATCGCCGCCGGCACGTGGAACCACGAGGTGTTCATCTGGGATGCCGCGCGTAATCTGGCGGAGCAGGCCGCAGTGGGAGGCGGTCATCGATGAGCCTGGCGGCCTTCACGTTGATCCTGCGCGGGCACGCTGAATGAGGGCTTCCAGGCACGAACACGTCGGCGAAGTTTTCTTGAAAGCGCGAGCGTTGCTCGGGCGGGAGCGAGAAGCATACCTGGATCAGGTATGCGCCGGCGATGCCGAATTCCGCGCCGATGTCGAATCTCTCCTTGCCGCGGATTCTCAGAAAACGAACACCTTCCTGCGCGAGGCGCCAGGTATCCCGGCATCCCCCTTGACGACACAGCCTCAGCTCTGCGAGGGCCAGCGCGTCGGCCAGTACGTGATCCAGCGGGAGATCGGTTCCGGTGGAATGGGTACGGTGTTCGAGGCGCTTCAGGAACGACCGCGGCGACGCGTGGCCCTCAAGGTATTGCGGCACGGCTTCGCCTCCGCAGCGGTGCTGCGGCGTTTCGAATACGAGTCGCAAGTCCTGGCCATGCTCCGCCATCCTGCCATCGCTCAGGTGTACGAGGCGGGCATTCACGAGTCCCCTTCCGGGAAGGTCCCCTATTTCGCCATGGAGTTCGTCCCCAACGCGCTCCCGATCCATGAATTCTGCCGTACGCGCGCTTTCGAGGTTTGCTCTCGGCTGGAGCTCTTTGTCAAGATCTGCGATGCCGTCGAGCACGCCCATCGAAATGGCGTGATTCACCGGGATCTTAACAGTACAGCGCAAAGTTGCTATCCAAACACGAGCGGATTCGATGGAGGTCGATGCCGCGTCGTGACAGTTCTTTGATCGTGGCCCGCGTGTGGC
>SBAX01000106.1 GCA_005240095.1 Phycisphaera mikurensis | reverse complement strand
TTAGCGGCGCGACGGGCAACCCCGCCTACGTCACGCCGTCTCCCGAGTGTCTATTACGATTCGACTACGAGCCCGATGGGGACGTGGACATGCTCGACTATGATGCGTTCCACGACAACTTCACGGGTCCGTGACGTACAGGTGGGGTAAACCTCCATGAGACGGGAAAGAAAGACCAGCTGGCGGGCAGGTAGGCGAGTGTGGATCGGCCTGATCGCATGCGCGCTGGGCACGCCGCTGCTGGGGCAGCTCTCCGTCCCCACGACGACCACGCCTCCTGCCACAGAGCCTTCCCAGATCAGTGGCTTTGGCAGCTCAGAGCCCATGGAGTCCACGTCCGGAACGATCTGCGGCGACAACCAGGAATGCGATGACGGCCAGGGCTGCACCAACGACATGTGCTCGGGCGGTCTCTGCATCAACACACTCATCCACGATTGCGTGCCGTGCATTGGGGTGTATGTGTGCCCGCCCGTGGACATCGTGTTCATCATGGACACGTCGGGATCGATGCGCGATGAGGCGGTGGCGTTGTGCATGGGCATCAACCAGCTTGTCGCCGACCTGGCCGGGCTGGGGATCGTGGTGAATCCTCATTTTCTGGGAATCACGCAGGCCCCGGGCGGAAGCTTCTCCTGCCTGACCGACCACGTCGTGAACCTGCTGGGCCCGGAGGTGCCGGGCGACGCGGGGTCGTGCGCGTTTCCGGACACGCTCTCGGCGTACGAATCCTGGGGACCGGCCACAGCAATCGTCGCAGAGCGCTTCCCCTGGACGCCGGACGCCACGCGACTGATCGTCCCGATCAGCGACGAAGGACCGTGCGACGGAAGCCGCCCGGAGGGCTGCAACGATCCCGGTGACGACCGCGATTCCGTGCTGAACGCCATCGCCGTGGCGACAACCAACAGCGTGATCGTCTCGCCCATCGCCGGGACCGGTGCGGATGCGTGCGTGCTGAACCTGGCGACGGCCATGGCCAACGGCAGCGGCGGCATCGCCGTGCAGACCAAGAACCCGAAACTCGACTTCACCGACGTGATCACGGAGATCATCCTCGACCGCTGCTCGCTGGACGAACGCTGCAACGACCGGCATGTGTGTACGACCAACGACCGGTGCATCGACACGGTGTGCGTAGGGACACCGATCGACGATTGCGAACCGTGCCTCTCGCCAGCGTCCTGCGATGATCAGGACGCCTGCACCACCGACGACTGCGTCGGCGAAATGTGCATCTACACGCCCATCTATGACGAATCCACGCAGTGCTGCGTGCCCACAGATGGGACCATCACCCCGATCGACGATGAGAATCCGTGCACGGAGGACTCGTGCGACCCGCTGACGGGCCTTGTGACCCATTCGCCCGCGCCGGGGGGCGGAACCTGCGTGGACGGCGACGCCTGCACCCTGGGCGACCGCTGCGACGGCGAGGGCCACTGCGACGGCACGGATGCGGGCGATGTGGAGTGTACCAGCGACGCGGACTGTGCGGGCCTGACCTGCGACCTGAAAGTCAACCGGTGCGTATGCGGCGACATTCCAGAGATCTGCCTGGTGGCGGTGCCTGACCCGCTGCTGGCGACGTCGTGCTTCTCCGCCGGCAACGAGCTGCTGGTGGATATCCAGCTCGGCAGCACAGCTCAGGTAATCGTGGGCGGACAGTTCCTGATCGGCTATGACCCGGCCGTGCTCGACTTCATCGACATCGAGCCGGGAGCCTTCGTGGATCCGGAGTCGCCGTTCGGCTTTGAACTGATGCGTACGATCAACGAGGCGGAGGGCACCGTCTTCTATGCCGTGGGCGTGCCCGTGGGGATGTCCGGCACGCGCGGACCGGCGCTCATGGCGCGGCTGCGTTTCCAGCCGTTGGAAGGGTGCACGACGGACGATCTCTGTTTCCTCAGCAAAAACCCCCAGCGCACGATCCTGACCAACGACAAGGGTCATCAGGTTCCGCATACGACGTGCTGCACAGGCGATCTTTTGATTCAGGGGGATGGCCCCATCCTGACCTGTCCGCAAAGCCGATCGATCAACGCCAACCCGGGGACTCTGTCGGCCACGGTGACCTGGGATGCGCCCGGCGCGACCAGCGAGTGCGAAGGCGAAGTGCTGGTCAGCTGCACAGGCACGAACGAGTATGACGTAGACGTCAAGTACCTGGTGAATGGCGGCGGACTGGTGCCGGGGGGACGGACGGATTTCCACTGCACGGCGTTGGATTCCTGCGGGGCGGAGGCCGCGTGCGATTGGACGATCCAAGTGCATCCGACCAACACGGTGAAGGTGGACCTGCAGCTTGCTCCGGTGATGGCGCCCGGGCCGGTGCGGCGATGCATCGAATTCGCCCTGTATTCGAGCTGCTTCGAGGAGCCGGTGTTCATCGAGCGGACCGTGGAGTTCGGGCAGCCGTTCAACCTGCCGGGCCGGGCATTCAACGTGCTGCTTGAAGTTCCGGCGGGACAGTACGAGTGCATCACGGCCCGGGATCCCAAGCACACGCTCACGTCGGTCACGAGTTTGCAGATTTCCGGAGACCGGTATGTGGCCGGCTTCGTGGGCGACCCGCAGGCCGGGGGGCACTGGCTGATCGGGGGAAACCTCGATGGGAATCAGTCAATCGACGCCTTGGACGAGCAGATTTTCTACTCGCAAAACGGGGCCTCCGTAAGCCCGCACACGCCGTGCGGCACGCCCGGGCTGCATGCGGACATCAATGGCGACGGAGTGGTCAACACCACCGATCTGGGCTTCATCCAGCGAAGCTTCCTCGCCACCGACCCGCCGGGTTGCTGCGAGCCCTAGGGCGAGCGCACCCCGCCGACAAAGACTTACGTCAAAACCCGTCACCCTCGGAGAATCCTGCACAAGGCTCGTTACAATGAGCCGGGAGCATCGGCCTTGGCGCGGGCCGACGTCGGCGGCGAATGAGACGGCAATCAACACGATTGACAAACGGCCTCACGCACCGGTCCTGGATGCGCTTTGGCGCTGCCGGGCTTGCCGTGGCGCTGTGTGCTGGAGGCACGGCGCGGGGGATCGACGAGGCCCTGCTCCGCGCCGCACCGGCAGGAAGCTGCGTCGTGTATTTCCTCGATGGAGCCGGGCAGGCCAAGCCCCAAGGCGGCGACGATTCCGGGCTGTTGGGGATGGCGTCGTTCCTCATCGATCGGGCGCATGACTTCGGGCTGCTGAGCGCGTTACCCGAAAGCACAAGGACCACACTGGATGTCATCGCGAGCCTGCCGGCGGTGCTCGAACATGCGCACACGGTGATGTTGCTCGAGGCCAGGGCGGAAGTTCGTCGCGGGGACAGCCATCGACTGGGATCACTCAGAGCGGCGGTGGTCGTCCACACCCGAGGCGACAACGCGAGGATCGAGCAGCGGATTCAGCACCTGCTCAAGGCCTATGCGAACACGGAGGATTCGACGCTGAGTACGGAGTCGCCCGATGGGGAGACGATCTACCGGCTCCGAGATCGACGCCTGGCGGAATGGGTGGAACTGTCGTGGGGGCGGGTGGACGATTACTACGTGCTTGCCCTCGGCACCGACGTAATGGAGTCCGTCATCAAGTCACTTCGCGGATCGGCGCCGCGACTGGCCGAGGAAGACTGGTTCCGCAAGTCCTGGCAGGAGGTCAATGGGAAGGCCGCGTCGTTCGCCGTGCATCTGCAGTTCGACCGGCTTCGCGACGTGGGCGAAGGATCGATGGCCCGCAAGGTGGATACGGCGCTGCGCGAGGCAGGCTGGCCTGGAGCCCAGCGGGGCTTGTGGACTGTCGGGCGCCGTGAGCGAGCGGTGGTTTCTCGCGGGGTCGTCCTGCGCAATGGCAAGTCCGAGATCCATCGCATCACGACGGATGGACCGCTTTCCGACGATGTGCGCCGGGCCGTTCCCGATGAGGCCACGTGGTACGCGACGCTGGAGATGCCGCCGCGCAACGTCATCCTGTCGATTGCCGCGGGCTACCTGGCCATGCGAAGCCCGAAGAACCAGGAGCGAATCGCCTCCTACTGGCGTGATGTCCAGTCGCGAGCGGGCGTGTCCATCGAAGAAGACCTCCTTCCCCGGCTTCAACCCCCGTGGATCATCCACGACTATCCACGGCATGCGCTCAACCTGCCGCTGGCATGGACGCGCATGGTCAAGATCGATGGCGACACCGAAGTGTTCCGCAGCAAGCTGGACCGCCTGATGGAAAGCGTGCGTGATACGATGGATCCCGAGCGCGTGGCCAGACTTCGCCGCGACGACGATGGAGTATGGCGCTTGCAACTGGGATTGGACGGGCCGGCGCTTGCGGTTGCAGAAGGCTATCTGATCCTCAGCTTTTCATCGCAGGCCGTCCGCCAGAACATCGCCCGGTTGCGAGCTGCGCCGGCTCAGACGGGCCCGGCGATGCCAAAGCCGTGACACAAAAAAAAGCGGCCCGGTGGGGTGGACCGGGCCTTAGGGAACCGTCCAATGGGGGATTGGACGGTGAGTTTCCGCAATCGACTTGGGGGCGGCCGATAAAAGAACCGCTGCCTTCCAAGCTATGCGAATATCCTACCACCCCGCGGCGGCGTGTCAAAGCTAAACACGAGGTTTTTTTGCGAAGCCCCCTTGCAGGCCCCAAGAACGGCCTTGCACCAGGCCTGAACCGCCGTGCGGTCGAAGGGAAGGGTGGCACAAGACGGCCCCAGGGGGCGCCAAACGGCGGGGTCGGTAGGGCCGAACAAGGCCAGGGTGTGAATACCGGCAAGGGCGGCGACGTGGGTCATGCCGGTGTCGTTGCCGATGAGGGCCCCCGCCGCAGCCACGGCGTCGGCCGCCTCCTCGATGGAGTCGAGGAATAGGACGGGAGCCAGGCGTTCCAGCTGAGCGATCAGCTCGCGCCCATCCCGCTCAACCTCATCCGGGCCGATCATCCATGCCACAGGGGAACCGTCAGCCGCAATCCCGCGAACGACATCTTCCAGAAGGTCCAGCGGACAACATTTCGATCGGCTGCCGCTGCCGGGATGAACGATCGTCAGCGGCGCGCGACCGGCGCTCGTCCGATGAAGGAATGCAGCACCTGTGTCCGGAATCTCAAACGCAATCGGGCAACCCGAGTCCACTGGCAGCCAGCTGCCAGTGGCACCCGCGCCAAGGCGGGCAGCCCATTGCCGAACGATGTGCACGCGAGCCTCGGGATCGTGGGCGGCCGGTCGTGGATCCACAGCGAGGACGGGAGCGCCGCTCAGCTCGCGCAATATGCCGGTGATGGGATCATCGGGCCCGCCGAGAAGGCTGACGATGACGTCGAAGCGCGAGAGGAATGGGTCCCTGGATTGACCCCCCTTGGTCCCCCCTTGTGAAGGGGGGAGGCAATCTACCCCGACGTGTGAAGTGTGCAGGCAGTCGGGCGCGTACCAGCGGTAGGCGGCGAGATCATCCAAGAGAAATGCGGCGTCGATGAGTCCCTGCCGCTCTGCCCAGCGGATGATGGGCGACCGTGCGGCGACGGTGAGATGCTTCACACCGAGCGCGAACCTCACGGCGGCGGCCAGGTGCAGAGCCAGCACGCAGTCACCCAGGGCGCCGGCGTGCAGCACCAGAAGGCGATCGACTGGAGGTGATGAGCTCACGCGATCCGGGCAGCGACCTCGGTGGGAACAGCGGCTTCGGCGGAGGCGATCCATCCGCCGCCGAGGACGAGGTCCCCATCGTAGAAGACCACGGCCTGGCCGGGAGTGACGGCCCGCTGCGGCTCGTCGAACACAACGCGGACGCGGCTTTCCGGCGCGAGTCGATGAACCGTCGCAGGAACAGCGTGATGCAGGTAGCGGATCTTCACATGAGCGCGGAATTCGTCGCCCAAGTCGTCGGCGAGGACATTCACGCGGTCGGCGATGAGCGCGGGGCTCTCCAGATCGGCGTCGATGCCGACGGTCACGCGATTGTTGAGGACGTCCAGCGAGGTCACGTAGATCGGCTTACCCGCGGCGATGCGCAAACCGCGCCGCTGGCCGACGGTGTAGTTGGCAATCCCGCGATGCCGCCCGAGCACGCGGCCGCCGGCATCCATGACATCTCCGTCCACGAAGGCGTCCGGGCGGCGCTGGCGAACAATGCGGGCGTAGTCACGGTCCGGGGCAAAGCAGATCTCCACGCTGTCGGGCTTGTCGTGATTCGGGAAGCCCCGCTCTCCGGCGATGCGGCGGACGTCGCCCTTATCCAGGCCGCCGATGGGAAAGAGAACGCGGTCGAGAATGTCGCGACGCAGGCCGAAGAGCACGTAGGACTGGTCCTTGCGCTGGTCGATGGCCCGCAGGAGGCGCGGCTTGCCGCAGGCGCGGTCGAGGCGGGCGTAGTGGCCGGTGGCGACGTACCTGGCGCCCACGGCGTCAGCATAGTCCATGAGCTTGCCGAACTTGAGCTTGTCGTTGCAGACCACGCAGGGATTCGGCGTGCGACCGCGAGCGTATTCGTCGGCGAAGTAGTCGATGATGCCGTCGAAATCCTCCTCGAAGTTCAGGGCATAAAAGGGAATTCCCAGCATGCCGGCAACGAATCGTGCGTCAGCAGCGTCAGAGGCGCTGCAGCAGCCCTGGTGGGCCCGGCCGGACGGTGACGGAACGTCCTCCGCCCCGGGCGGGACGGGGTTTGTCTTTCTCCCCAGGTCCACGGGTTGCGCTCGCCCGCTGGCGCGGCCGTCGCTGCACCCGTGGCTACAGTCCTTGGCCCCTCCGGGGCCACTCACGGCCACCGGCGGGAAGCTGTCCGTGACGGCCGGCGTTTCCTTGGCTCCCACGCGCATGAACAGGCCGATCACGTCGTAGCCCTGCTCGACGAGCAGGCTTGCCGCCACGCTCGAATCCACCCCGCCGCTCATGGCGACGACGACTTTTTCTCCCCGGTTAGACATCATTTGGATTCTACCGTGATCGTTTCGAGAAGCCCAGCGCGCCGAGGGGCTCGCTCGTGAGCGGATCAACCTCTCGAATCGCACTGATCGATCCGCCCTCCAGGGAGACGCGGTACGCGGTCTGTCGATA
>SBAX01000457.1 GCA_005240095.1 Phycisphaera mikurensis | reverse complement strand
GTCCGGGCGTGCGGCCGCGGGTGAAATAAATCTTCCCGGCGGTGCTAAGCATCGGAAGACGACCCCGCCGATATGGTAGTCGGGGCAAACCGCGGAACCCACGCCTTAGGGCGGCAATCCCGGTGGGTGGCATGCTCTATATCGCGATGACATTCTGGCTGCTGGCGGCGGTGCTCACCGCCTGGGGCGTGCATCGGCTGTGGTGCGCGATCCTGCCGGTTAAGGTCGTCAACGTGATGCTGCTGCCGGGCACGCTGATCGCGGTGCTGGGACACGTTGTCGGGCTGCTGGTTACCGGAGCCACGGTGACCTCGGCCACCCTGTACAAGAACGACGGATCGGGCGATCCGGAGACGACTCCCGACCCCAAGCCACGTATCCCGGTCGTCGGGGCGATCATCATCGGGCTGCTGCCGCTGCTCTCGTGCGGATCGGCGATCTACCTGGCCTCGCGGTACCTGGGCAGCAGCTTGATGCAGCGCCTCCCGGCCGGGCCGGTCTCCGCGGACCTTCCTACAGCTCTTCCCGCGATGTTTGACTTCCTGCGGGCACAGATCACGCTGGTGGAGTCGCTGGTCGGGGCGCTTAGCGCCTCTGATTTTTCGGACTGGCGCACGAGCGTGTTCGTCTATCTTCTGGCCTGCCTGACCATCCGCATGGGACCGTTCAAGGGGACGGCGCGCGGGGCGCTGGGGGCGATCGTGCTCCTTGGTGCGGGAATGGCCGCGATTACTTCGCTCTTCGATGTTGCCGACCCCCGCGTTCAGACCGGCTGGGCGGTGCTCAACCTCACCGTGGCCTCGCTGCTTCTGCTGCTGTTTGTGAGCCTCATCGTTCGCGGCGCGGTCGGGCTGGTGCAGGTGCTTCGCACGAATGCCTGAGACGGCGCCCACGCGCTGCAGCCCCGTACAATCCCTGCTCCAACCTACGGTTTGACGTAAAGATTGGCGAAGGCCTTGGCGGAGAGCGGTTCTCCCGTGGCGCGGCGGGTGAACTCGTTCCAGGAATAGAGGTTGCCGGGGCCGAAGACCTTGTCCTTCCAGAAGTCGCCGACTTCCTTGCGTCCGTAGAACGAGGTTTTCGTCGGGTCGCTCATGCCCAGGACCTTGCGGCCGATGTGGTCGTGCAACTGGGAGGCGAAAAGCTCGCCCATCATGTAGCTGTGGTAGTACACGGGGTGCGTGATCACATGCACCTTGGCAGCGTAGTCGGGCCGGTTGACCGTCTCCGGAGGGTTGAGGCCCTGATACTGCTTCTTCAAATCCCACCATAGCTTGCCGAGGTTCTGATCGGGATTGTCGTACATGCCCCGCTCGAAGCGCATCATCACCTGGGTCCAGCGGCTGAAGATGAGCTTCTCAGCGCGGAGGCTCTTGCGGGCGGCATCGGCGAGCTTGGTGGCCTGATCTGGTGGGACCTTGACGGCCTTGGCCAGGAAGTCCTCATTCTTCACCACCGCCCCGACCATCATGGCGAAGCCTTCCGTGGTCAGGCTGTGGGACGGCTCGTGCAGCAGGAAGGGGACGTCCTTGCGAATGTACTTGTCGTAGACGGCGTGGCCGAGTTCGTGGATGAGGGTGTCCGCCCAGTAGAGGTTTGGTTTCAGGTTGCAAAGGACGCGAATGTCGTCGTCGCGGTTGATGTTGGTGGCGAAGGCGTGAGGACTTTTCTTGGGTTTCTCGTAGAGGTCGCTGCGGGCGAGGATGTCTTCGGCGGGAGTGCCCAGGCTGGCGTAGTAGTCCTTTGCCAGGGCGAGGAGGTCCTGATCCTTGTAGATGTCGTCGAGGTTGACCTCTTCGAGGCCCGGCGCCTCCTGGAAGAACAGGTCGCCGTAATGCCAGGGACAAAGCTGATCGACGGGGATTCCGAAGCGCTTGGCCATGGCCGCGTCGATTTCGGCTTTGAGCGCGTTAAACGGCTCCTTGGTCAGGGTGTCGAGTTCGTCGAACAGCTTGATCAATTCGTTTTCGTCGATCTCCTGCAGGGCCAGCCTCATCACGAAGAAGTTTCGGAAGCCCAACTCCTTGGCGACTCGGTTGCGTAACTGGACCACTTCGGCGAGAAGTTTCTCCACCTTCGGGCCGACCTGCATGTAGGCCTTCCAGGCCTTCTCCGCGGCCTGCGAGTCCTTGGTGTCCTTGAGGATGGCGCGGATGTCGTTCTCGCTGGTGGGCTTGCCGTCGATCTCGCCGCGATGGGCGTTGAAGAGCTGCTCGACGTCGGTCTCGATGTCGATGATCTTCTTCTGTAATTCGGGGTTGGCCTGGCCGGGAAGATGATTGCGGTACATCACGTCCAGTTCGCGGGAGAGTACGGGGTCCTTGATCTGCCCGGACTCTTTCATGGACTTGATTTGAGCAAAGACGGCCTTGTCGCCGTGCAGGGCCAGGAGGGCGTTCTGCGCCTCCTTGCGGCGGGCGAAGGCGGCGTCATCGCCCGTTGTGCTCGCCTCCCACCACGCCTTCTCCGACGCGATCACAAGAGGCTTGTATTTCGCAAGATACGCGTCGCGGAGTTTCTTGGCCTCCGCTTCCGCAGCCGAGGTCTGAGCAAACGCCCCACTTGTCATGGAGGTCACCATTGCCGCGTACACCCATCCTGTGCGTTTCATAAACAATCTCCGCAGAACGGTCCGCACATCAGGCGGTCACGCCTTCTTTTCCTTCATCAACCAGCCGCTGCCCACGAAGAGCAGGAACACCGTCAGTATCGCGAAAGTCAGTACGGCTGTCCCGTTGTTCGAGGCCAAGTCGCCAAGCCATTGCGGCCCCACCTTCTCGAAGAACTTGTATTTGATCCCCAGTAGAGCCGCGATGATGCCTGCGATCGTGCCGCCCGCGATGTAGCCCGACGAGAGGAGCACGCCGGGGCTCATTTCCGCCTCCGCGGCGCTGCGGCGGCTGAACTTATCGGAGAACCAGCGTATCATCCCACCGACGAAAATCGGTGTCGAGGCCGACAGCGGAAGATATACGCCAACCGCAAAGGGCAGCGACGGGACGCCGCTGAGCTCCAGAACAATGGCAATCGCAACGCCGAGCAGAACGAGTGACCACGGCAGCTTGCGGGTGAGGATGCCGTCGACGATGAACGACATGAGGGCGGCCTTGGGAGCGTTGAACTTGTCCACCTTCGAGCCGTCGTCCTGCTCCTCTATGCGCCCGTTGATCCCCGGATCAACGAGATACTGAATCTTGCCGGATCCGTCGACGAGGTATTTTCCGGCGGGAATGCCCGCAACTTGACCTGCCCGGGCCTGAAGCACGCGGTACTCGTTCGAGTCCTGCGCGGCGTAAGGCCCGTGGACTTTCTCCTTCGTCGTCAACAGCGAGGCATCAACGGTCGCCTGAGGGAGATTCTTCTTGGTGTAGACCGTGGCCGCGTCATTGAGCACCAGGAGTGTTACGCCGATGACCAGCGCCGACGTCAGTGCTCCGACGAGAATGCCAATCTGTTGCGAGCGGGGCGTAGCCCCCACGATATAGCCTGTCTTAAGGCACTGCGCCACCGTGCCGCCGTTCGAACAGGCGATGCAGACGATCGCGGCAATCGATAGCGCGGTCAGTCGATAGACCTCGCCGGTCCAACCGATTGCGACAAAAATCAGGCAGGTCATCAGAAGGGTTGCGACGGTCATGCCCGAAATCGGGTTGGAGGACGATCCGATCTCCCCGGTTAGCCGGGCAGAGACGGTAACGAACAGGAACCCGAAAAGCACGATCAGTACACCGCCGAGGAGATTCACATCGAGCATCGGGGCCAGGGTGATGGCCACGATCAGGGCTAGAGATCCAAACACGACCACACGCATGGACATGTCCCGGTCGAGCCGGGAGGTCATCAGCGAGCCGGCCGCACGCGCCCCGCGCGAGGCAAGGTCGCTGAAGCCGGCACGGATCGATCCCCAGATGGTAGGCAGCGACTGCATCATGCTGATGATGCCGCCCGCAGCGACGGCCCCGGCGCCGATGTACAGCACGTAGTCGTGCCAGATCTCTCCCACCGACATTTCACTGATGGGTTTCTCCGCGGGGTACAGCGATCCGGACAGTCCGCCGCCAAAGAGCACGATTGCAGGGGTGAGGACCCACGAGGCGAGAATTCCGCCGGCCACCATGATGCAGGAGATGCGCGGCCCGATCACGTAGCCCACACCCAGCAGCGCGGGCGAGGCCTCCAACGCCACGTGCGCACCCTTGAATTCGAACAGGGTGGAACCGTCGCGGCGGAGGAACTTAAGCAGGCGGCTGGGCTCGTCGGGCCAGAACTTCATGGCCTTCATGACGAACGAATAGAGGAAGGCCAGACCAAACCCCGCAAACACCGTCTTGGCTGAGGCGCCACCCTTCTCGCCGACTACAAGCACGTCGGCACAGGCGACTCCTTCGGGGTAGACGAGCTTGCCGTGCTGCTTGACGATGAACACCCGCCGAAGGGGGATCATCATGAGCACGCCGAGCAGCCCGCCGAGGACGGCCACGAGCATCACCCGGGTGAGTTCGAGGTTGTAGCCCAGGATCAGCAGGGCGGGCATGGTGACGCCTACGCCGAAGGCGATGGATTCGCCGGCCGAGCCGGTGGTCTGCACCATGTTGTTCTCGAGGATGGTGGCCTTGCGCCCGAACAGCGGCTCGATGACACGAAACAGGGTGATCGAAAGCACGGCGATGGGGATGGACGCCGAGACGGTCATGCCGACCTGAAGAACCAGGTAGAGCGAGGAGGCTCCGAAGACGATCCCCAGGACGGCCCCGACCAGGATGGGGGTCAGCCCGAACTCGGGAATGTTCTGCTCGGCCGGGACGTAGGGCTTGTGCTCGCGGACGGGTGCGCCGGAAGGCAGGTCGGCCTTCATCCGGTTTGCTCCTGAGGTCAGTTATTCGGGGGACCGGCGAGACGCCTCACCGCGACCGGGGACACAGTACAGCCGATTCGCCGTCCGGGGTCAAATATCCCGCGGACTATCATCGCGCCGGCCCTGCGGATACACTCCTGACCCTGGCGAGAAGTCGTCTTATACCCGATTGTCCACTGAAAGGAGGGAAACTTGGCTCCCCTACTGCTTCGCTTCGTCCTGACCATCGCGGTCCTGCTGGCCCCGGAAGCTCCGCCTTCGACGGAACCCACTCGGTACGCGGCCGACCGGCCGGTGGACATCAAGCACATCGCCATGGACTTCCGCGTGGACCTGCCCCGCGAGCACGTCGACGCCGTGGCCACCATCGAGCTTGTCGCCCTGCGCGAGGTGACCAGCGTGCGCTTCAACGCCGTGGACCTGTCGGTGCGCGAAGTAACCCTGTCTCGCGGTGAAGGCCCGCAGGCCCCGGTCGACTTCGTCAACGACGGGGAGTTCATCGAGGTGTCGCTTGGCGAACATCCTCTTTCCGAAGGCATGAACGCGGTCGTAACCCTCCGCTATGCCGTGGACCATCCCAAGTCCGGCCTGCATTTCTTCGCCCCCAGCGAAGCGGAGCCGAAAGTTCCCTACGTAGTATGGTCCCAGGGCGAGACCACGGATAACCGCTATTGGATTCCCTGCCTGGATCATCCCAACGAGATGCAAACCACGGAGATGAAGGTCACCGTGGCCTCCGGGTATGAGGCCGTCTCCAACGGTCGCCTGCTTTCCAAAGTCAACAATCCCGACAAGACCACGACGTTCCATTGGTCGCAGGGTCAGCCGCACGCGGCCTACCTGATCACCATGGTGGTGGGACAGTTCCACGTCGAGGAGGAGAAATGGCGGGGAAAGCCCGTCACCTACTACGTTCCGCCGGAGCACAAGGACAACGTTCGCCGCAGCTTCGCCAACACCACTCGCATGCTGGAGCATTTCACCAACCTCATCGGAGTCGAATACCCGTGGGACAAGTATGCTCAAGTCTGCGTGGAGGGCTTCGGCGGCGGGATGGAGAACACCAGCGCCACCACCCTGGGTCCCCGGACGCTGCACGATGAGCGGGCCCATCTGGACACCAGCTCCGACGGGCTGGTCTCCCACGAGCTGGCCCACCAGTGGTTCGGCGATCTGCTTACCTGCAAGGACTGGGCGCACACCTGGCTGAACGAGGGCTTCGCCACGTACTTCTCGGCTGTTTGGTCGGAGAACGACCTGGGTCGCGATGAGTACGACTACGAAATCTATGGCGATATGCGCCGGGGCATCGAGGGCGGCAAGAAGGCCCCCGTCGTCGATCGACGGTATGGCGATGCGGGGGAGATGTTCGACAGCCGCTCCTATCCCAAGGGCTCAAGCATCCTGCACATGCTGCGGCATCGCGTCGGCGATACGAAGTTCTGGGCCTCGGTGAATCGCTATGTCACGCAGCACGCCCATCAGACGGTGGAAACGGCCGACCTTCGCCAGGCCTTCGAGGATGAGACGGGCCGCTCCCTGGAGCGCTTCTTCTACGACTGGACCGAGCGGCCGGGCGCGCCCAGCGTGAGCGTGAGCTTCGACTGGGAGGACAAGGACAAGCTGGCCCGCATTTCCGCCAAACAGACCCAGGAGGCAGCCGCTTTCCATTTTCCCCTGGAGATCGAGTTCCATTTCGATGAAGGCTCGCCGATCCTGCATCGCGGCGAGGTCACGGAAAAAGAGCATCGCTTCTATTTCCCGTTGCCGCAGCGCCCCAAGATGGTGCTGGTGGATCCGCATCAGGCGGTGTTGATGGAACTCACCGAGCAGAAGGGTCGCGATCTGTGGCGCGAGCAGATCACCGGGGGGCCGCGGGTGATCGATCGGATCCGCGCCGCGAAGGCCCTCGGCGAGACGAAGAACAACGACAGCACGGCCCTCCTGGGCGAAGCCCTGAGGCAGGAGAAGTTCTGGGGGGTTGGAGAAGTGATCGCCCAAGCGATCGGCAAGGCCGGCGGCGAGAAGGCCCGCGACGTGCTGCTCTCGTCTGTGACCATCGAGCATCCGAAAGTTCGCCGCGCCGTCGTCGAGCAGCTCGGCACGTTCCACCAAGATGAGAAGGTCGCCCAGGTCCTGCTCAAGATCATCACCGAGGGCGACGCAAGCTATCGTGTCGAGGCCGAGGCCATCGAATCCTACGCCAAGCTCCAGCCGGAGGGCGCCGGCACGTTCCTGGTGACGCTACTCAATCGTCCGTCACACGGCGAGCAGATTCGCTCCGCAGTCCTGTCGGGCCTGGGCAGGCAGCCCAACGCAGACGCTCTGGATACGCTGCTGGAGTGGACTCGGCGGGGAAAACCCCGTGAGTGCCGCCAGGCGGCCGCCCGCGGTCTTGCTGAGCTCGCCAAAAATATCCATCTGCCTGAGGCGACGCTGGACCGAATCGTCGGCACGCTCCTGGAGTCCCTCGAAGGCGAGCAGCCGCGGATGAAGGCGTCGGTGATTGCCGCCCTGCGTGAGTTGGGCGATAGCGCCAAGCCGGCCCTGCCGGTGCTGCGGGCCCTGGCGGCTAATGATCCCCAGCCGCGCATCCGCCGTGCAGCCAAGGACGCGGAAGAGAAGATTGCCGCGGCCGCTCCCGAGCAGGTGCAGGTCAAGGAGCTGCGCGAGGAGCTCAGCAAGCTGCGCGACGAGGCCAAGGAGCTGCGAAAACGCCTGGAGAAGCTCGAAGCCGAGCCCGGCGAAGACAAGCAGGTGCAAGCCGGCGCAACGTCGGCCGCCCCATAAT
>SBAX01000069.1 GCA_005240095.1 Phycisphaera mikurensis | reverse complement strand
GTCATGCCACACCTCCTTTCGGTTGGAGGATGGCATCGGCCTGCTCAACCATTTCGCTTGAGCAGAACTAGCGCTGTAGTGCTAGTTTCTAGTTTCTAGAACTCACGGCCCCGCCCAGAAACTGATGAACGACGCATAGTCAAGCAGATCGATGCCCGCGGGAGACGTATAGATGTACGGATAGCACGCCTCCGGTGTGCCCTGCCCCGGGGCAAAGCAGTTCTGAAACGCCGCAATCTCCCGCAGATCCTTGCAGTCCGCGTTGCACGACGTGCCCGATTCCTCGCAAACCAGGTTCCCGCAAACGCCCTTCGCGCAGTCGGGGTCCGCAAACTGACAGCCGCAGTCGCACTCCTCGTCGGATTCCCATGCGGGATCACAGCGATGCTCGGCCACCGTGTCGATCCAACACCACAAGCAACCCGGTCCGCAACGGTCGCAATCCACCGCTCCGCACAACACGTCGACGCCGTGGAACAAGCCTCCGGCGTAGAACCTGCAGGTCTCCTCCGTCAGGGGGGCGCAGTTACCGTCCAGCGGCAGGCAGCACGCCCCCCTTGGACCGCAGTCCGGGTCGACGAACTGGCACCCGCAGTCGCACAAACCATCCCCCTCCCATTCCTGATCGCAACCGCCCTCCACGGGCGTGTCCGTCCAGCAATAGTCGCAGATCGGGTCGCAGCGCCCCGGACAATTGGCCTGCTCGCATGTGACACCGTCTCCCTGGTACGCCCCGAAGGCGCTGGCGCACCCCTGCGCCGTCAGCATCGCGCACTCATCCTGCGGTCCGCAGCAAGCTCCTGTTGTAGCCCCCGCGCAGTTCGCCTGCGCGCAGGTCACGTTGTCGCCCCGGTATGTGCCGCCCCCTCCCGAGCACGAAGCCGAGGTCGTCATGTTGCAGCTGCCGTTGGGATAACAGCACGCCCCCGTCGGCGTGACACCCGGGCAGTCGACGTCGGCAAACTGGCAGGCGCAGTCGCACTCCCCGTCGTTGTACCACGAGGAGGGGCACGCCCCCTGCGCGGTCGTGTTGCACCAGCACCACACGCACGCCGACGGGCAGGAGCAGCTCGATCCGCAATCAGCGTTATCCGCAAACTGACACGCGCAATCGCACTCGCCGTCGTCGATCCACGTAGGGGGACAATTCATCTGATAGATGCTGCCAAAATAACACCAGTCGCATCGAGGATACTGGCAGTCTACCGTTTGTGCTTGGACGCGCCCGCCGGAAAGCAGCAGCACCACGGCCGCCATCGCCAAGGCGCGGTTCGATAGGGTCATCTTTCCATCCTCCCAACCATGCGAAACCAACCCCACCCCGCGGCCGATCCCGCACGATGCAAACCAATCCTTATACTCGAAAACCCGCCTTTAGTCAACGCCGCCCCCTCTCGTCGTGGCCTGTGGCTTTGTCAGGGCGGATAACTCCCGGGCCCTCCTTTTTCTCAAATCTGAGATCTCAAATCCGGGGTCCCGAACTCGTACGAGAAGCCTCTCTCGCACCTCGCTCGTGGGAATCCTTTCCCACGATCCTCTCCGCCCAGAGGGCGGCCTCACTTTTGACGTTTTGACTTTTTGACTTTTTGACGTTTCTCTGCCTTTCGCCCTCCGCGATACAATCCGCCCTCGCCTGGAGCGCAAGCGTGCCAATCACCACCGACATCTTGCAGGCCATCGGCAACACCTCGCTGGTTCAGCTCCGGCGTGTTGTCCCGCCCGACTGCGGTCGGATCCTCGTGAAACTCGAGTGGGAGAACCCCACGGGAAGCATGAAGGACCGCAGCGCCCAGGCCATGATCGCCCGCGCCGAGGACGACGGCCGCCTGCAGCCGGGCTACACCGTCGTCGAGTACACCGGCGGAAGCACCGGAACGTCCCTGGCTCTCATCTGTGCCGCCAAGGGCTACCGCCTTCACATCGTGACCTCCGACGCCTTCAGCCAGGAAAAGCTGGATCACATGGCCGCTCTCGGCGCTGAGCTTACTTACGTGCCCAGTGAGGGCGGGCTCACCACCAAGAAGTTGATCCTGGACATGATCAAGGCCGCCGAGGAGATCAGCCGGGCCCCTAATACCTACTGGACCGACCAACTCAACAACGCGGACAGCATTTCAGGCTACTACGCATTGGGTGAGGAGATCTGGGCCCAGACCGACGGGAAGGTGAATGCCTTCGTCCAGTCCGTGGGCACCGCGGCCTCCTCCCGCGGCGTGGCCACCGTGCTCAAGCGCAACAACGCGAAGGTCAGGATCGTGGTCGTCGAGCCCGCCGAGTCCGCGGTGTTGCGCGGCGGTCAACCGGGTCCCCACAAGATCGAAGGCGTGGGCATCGGCTATACCCCGCCGCTTTGGGAGCCCAGCCTCGTGGACGACATCATCGCCATCAAGACCGCTGACGCCAAGGACATGGCCAGGCGCTTAGCCGGCGAGGAAGGCCTGTTCGCCGGCACGTCCTCTGGGGCCAACGTCCTCGCCGCCATCGAGGTCGCCCGGCAGCTCGGCCCCGACTCCACCGTCGTCACCCTGATGGTCGACTCCGGCCTCAAATACCTCAGCACCGACGTCTACAAACGCCGCGAAACATGATCCGTACGTGGTCAAGTGGATCGTGCCGGAGGCACGATTGAGAATAGCCCGGCGTTTTCAACGCCGGGTTGCCAGCGCCTTGATCGGTCAAGTCCCAGAGGAGCGAAATGACGCCACGGCGAATCACGTCGGCACGCACTGATCTCGAAAAAGTTGCGCAGCGACGTTGCCGCCGCACTCCGGACACATTCCTGTAACGTTGCCCGTCAAGTTGTACCCGCAGGCGATGCACTCGTTGCGAGCTTTGCGACGCTGGGCGCGGCGCTGGACGTACGAGCGTCGCAGCGGCGGGATCATCAGCAGGATCACCATAGGCCACGTCGGCAGGCGGAGGAAGGTCGACTGCACCGTCCACGTCGGCCCCACGAACTGGAACGGCGCACGTGGCATGCGGGCCATCGGCGTGCGCCAGCGACCTCCGATCGGAGGCACCTGGTGACGATTGCCGATCTGCACGGGGATGCTGAACGACGGCGGCGATGGCGGCCCGGTTTCCTCGAGGCGCAGCGTCACCGCCTCGTTGCTTTGCGAATGAACCCAGATGATCGACTGCGGGCCGGCACCTTGCACGCGAATCGCGTCCTCCAGGGAGTGGAACCAGAACACGCGGCTGCGCCCGTCGTAGAAGTGCAAAACCACCACATCGGTGTCACCAAGTGGTACCGGCAGGATCAGAGGCATGACATGACTGGCCGCGCCGAGAATGCTCAGGGCCATCGCTCCCAGCGCGCAGCCTGCCGCCCATCGTCGTCCGGCCATGACGGTTGATTATACCGCCAGCGCCACGGAGGCGCGCCGTTCCGGGCAGTTTGCGGGGCGCAAGTCGCGCCAAAAGGCGTCCCTTGGGGTACGCAAAGTGGACGCTTTGGGGACGTTTACGGTCGCCAGCCCGAGGCGCTGCACAAAGCGGCTCGGCAGGGGCCTCGCCCTCCCGAGAGGATAGGTTTCTGGTTTCCTAGCGGGTGACGCCTTCGCACTCGAGCTGATAGGTGCGGAAGTCGGCCATGTCGATGTCGCCGTCGCGATCGTAGTCAAAGTCCCCGCAGCTTGTTCCCAGCGATTGCCGCGGGCCGCTGACACAGCCGAAAAACGTGCCGTTGCACGGCGAAACCATCGCGACTTTGGTTGCGGTGGTTGTGGTCCCCAGGTCGCTCCAACGCCAGATCCCCAGGACCAGTCCGATTGCAGCGGCGATCGAGCCCCAGCGATACACGGCTCGCAGGACAAGGGAACGTGAGGGCGTATGCAGCAGTCGTCGCGTGTCGAGCGGCGTAGGGGCGAAGACCCCGGCGCGCTCGGACTCCCCGAGCCCGTGCAGGGCTGCCTCGACGTGACGGAATTCATGCAGTTCGTCGCGCATACGGTCTCTCCTGCCTATGAGTCGCCTTCCGCGCCCCGCGGCGCGAAGGGGCGCCCGGTCTTGCCCTCCACGCAGTCCCGTAAACGTCCGAGAACCCGCGTCCAACGGTAGCGTAGGGTGGATTCGCTGGTTCCCAAGGCCGCGGCCGCATCGCTCCACCGCCGTTCCAGCAGGAGTGTCATTTGTGACAAAATAGCCCGATCGTCCGCCTCCAGCTCGGCCGAGCACTCCCGCAGGGCCTCGACCAGCTCCAGCTCAGTCATGAGCAGGGCGGGGTCCTCCGCATCAGGTGCGGCTGGCTCGGCAGCGGCCGGGTCGTCTTGGCTCACGAGCGGGCGAAGGGATCGCAGGGCGCTGATGACGTGGTTGCGAGCGATGGTGGCCAGCAGCGCGGCGAGGGACTTGGGCTGCTCGCCGCCGCGGCGGAGGGTCTGCACGAACCCCGCCCAAGCGGACGAGGCCACGGAGTCCAGCCACTGCGGATCGGTGGTGCACTGCGTCTTGGAGGCCCGGTAGATCGTGTAACGCACGAGGCGGTCGTATCGGGCGATGATCTTTCGGAGGGCGGCCTCGTCGCCAGCGAGGACGCCGGCCAATAGGAACTCGTCGCTGGGCTCACGGGCGGAGCGCCCGCCCATCGGCGAAGCGCGGTTTTCGAAGGGCATGGCAGGATTATCGGGGCGCGAGCAGGAGGGTCAAACACGAGGTAGTCAGTCCCCCGCCCCAAGATGGGGTGGGGCACCATGCCGGAGAAGTTTGGCTCAATGGTGAGACGCGGCCATGCGACCTTCGGTGACGCAAGGCTTCCCCGCTTCCGGTTTGTTCCCGACCCTCTCCTCGTAAGGATCAGGCGTCGTCGAAGACGGAGAAGCCCCGGGCAAGGAGATCCTGGATGTCGATGAGGCCGACGACGCGTTCCTGCTCGTCCACGACGGGCAGCTCGTCGATGGCGTGCTTGCGCATGAGTTCCAGGGCGTCGTTGACGCGGGTGTCGTCGCGGATGCGCTTGGGCGAGCGGGTCATGACGTCGCGGACGGGCGAGTCGGGGGAGCGCTTAGGGGTCTGGAAAAGCCGGAAAAAGTCGCCGTGAGTGATGATCCCCACTAGCTTGCCGCCTCCATCGACGATGGCGGCAGCGCCAGCGCGGCGGGGTGCGGCGAGGATAGCCTGGTAGCAGGCGCCGAGCGTGGCGGACTCCGCGACGATCGGGCAATGCGGGCCGGTGCGCATGATCTCCGACGTTTTCATCAGGAAGCGGCCCAGCGCCCCGCCGGGATGGTAGCTCGCGTACTGCTCGGGCTGGACGGCCTTCTGCTCCATGACCGTAAGGGCTAAGGCATCGCCGAGGGCGAGCATGGCGGCGGTGGAGGAACTGGGTGCAAGGCCGAGCGGGCAGGCCTCAGCGGTCTGGCCGATGTCGAGAACAAAGTCCGCATGCCGCGCGGCGGTCGAATCGAGCTTGCCGGTGAGCAGGATGATCTTGCAGCCTAACGCCCTGAGGCGAGGCAGCAGTTCGACAAGCTCTGAGCTGCCGCTCTTGCTGAGGGCTACGACGATGTCATCGCTGTGGACCATACCCAGATCGCCGTGCAGGGCCTCGACAGGGTGCAGGGAGTAGGAAACCGTACCGGTGCTGGCGAAAGTGGCGGCGATCTTGTTGCCGATGAGCCCGGCCTTGCCCATGCCCGTGACGCAGATGCGTCCTTTGCAATGGAGGATGGTAGTGACGGCGCCGATAAACGGCGCCCCGAGCCGCTCGCGGGCGTCGGTGATGGCCGCGGCCTCGGCATCGAGCACAGCCTGGGCGCGGGTAAGGATGCTTTTCTGCACCTGATCCGCCGCCAGCGGCTTGCGGAGCGGATGGGGTGGTGTAGCTTTCAGGGTGGGTCGCGCCATAGGGCTATTATCGCCAAACGGGGCGGTTCCTCAACCCTGTCCAGTGGAGACTCAGTCGCCGGTTTGGCCGAAGAGGCGCTGGAAGATGGCGACGTCGTGGAGGTCGTTGTCGGAGTCGGCGTCGAAGTCGAAGCCGTTGCGGCAGCCTCGGTTTGGTGGGGTGATTCCGGGGCCGCTGCTGGGAAGGCAAAACAGGTCGCTGACCCACCGGTAATCGGCGAGATCGATGTGGCAATCGAGCACGAAGTCGCCGAAGGGGCTGCCGTCGGTACGAACGCGAACGCCGGGCGGGCCGAGCGGGCAGAAGTCTGCGGCGTTGGCAACGCCATCAGCGTCGATGTCGGCGTCGTCGTCATCGAGCAGACCGTCGGCGTCGGTGTCCGGCTCGCACTCGTCAAGGATCCGGTTGCCGTTGGCGTCCAGGGCGGCATCGGCGGCGATCTCGTCGACGTCGGGCAGGCTGTTGATGTTGCAGTCGGCGAGAATGCGGAGGAAATACACGTCCTGCTCGCCGTTGTAGGTGGCGGCATAGGCGAGGCTTACGCCGGCGTCGTCGGAGATGGAGTGGTAATAGTCCCCGATTTTGTTCTGTCGCGGCCAGCCGATCCAACTGTCGAAGGCGCGGCCGACGGGAACGCCCGGGGTCCAGGTTCGCCCGGCGTCGACGGAGGCGGAATAGTACAGCTCCGACCAATTGGCCACGAGGCTGGCGCGGGTGTCATTCCAGAACACGTCAATCCGTCCGTTGGGCGCCACGGACATGGTCCCGAACCACTGCCAGGCATCGGGGTGGGCGACGTCGTCGTTGACGCGGACGGGCGAGCTCCATCGCGCGCCGCCGCTGACGCTGCGGACGAACATGACGTCCATCGGGTCGCCGCCGAGGTTGGGAACAACAGAATTCAGCAGATACACGTACCCGCGCGACGTACCCCCAGAGTGATCGCAGGCGATCCAGGTCTGGCCGAGAAGGCCGACGGGGTTGGGGCCGACGTAGGAGCCCTGGTAGGTACCGCCAAGATCCGGCTCTCCGAGGTCGGCGAAAGCCGGGTAGGCCTGCTGGTCCCAGGCGTTGAGGGACTTGAGGACCGATCCACCGTGACCCGAAATGTACAGTTCGCCGTCGGGCCCGACGGCCAGCGTGCCCGCACCGGGTTGAGCAGGTAGGAGGCTAGGCACTTCGAAGGAGGCTCCCGCGTCGATGGAGCGGGTGAAGATCTTGTCGCCGCAACAACTCGCCCACGGGCCCCACTGCTGGTAGAGGTTGCCACGTCCCGGTCCGGCGGTGGTGTCGACGGTGAACCAGGACTTGTCGCCACCATAGGCAAAGATGGGTTCCTGCCACGACATCCCACCGTCGGTGGACTGCCACAGATTGCACCAGTAGGACCCACCTTCTACCCGCAGACTCAAGTAATGGATGTTTCCGTCGGCGTCGGCGGCGAGGACGGGGTCGGATCGAAAGACACCCGTCTCGAGCACGCCCGGGAAGGTCCAAGTCGCGCCGGCGTCGTGGCTGTAACCCCAGCCGGCCTGTCGAAAGTTCGAGTCGATGGTGTCGAATTGCCGCCAGCCAATGACGACGCGGCTGGGATTCGTGAGGTCGATGGCCATGGAGGGTTCGTTGGCTGCGTCGCCGAGGATGTTGCAGCCCTCGGCATCCACGTTGACCTGAATGCTGACGTAGGGACCGCGGACCCACGGTTCGCAGTGAGGAGCCACGCCGGCCGGAACGATCGTCGGGCGCGGCATCCAGGGGTCGGTCGGAGGCGTTTCGTGCGGATGGGGCTGAGCGAGAACGGCTACACTGGTGAGCGTAACCACGGCGCTGAGCCCGACCCACTGCACCCCTCGTCGCATCTTTCCCATGGTAGTTCTCCTTAGCGTAGCGATTCTCCTGTGGGTTTGCTACGCCTTAGTCGGGGTCTGCGGGGCAATTCTTACGCCAGGCGGACGACTTTGTGCGAAAAAACCCGTCGTTGTGGGCTCCCTCACGGTCGGGGGACTGAAACGGGTGCGTCGAAGCGGCAGGGCGACTGGGCGGATTCGATTCGGGCGTTGGGGCCGGCGGCCTCTCCTAGCGCTTTCATGATCTCGGTGCGGACGGCTTCTTCGGCGCCCGGATCAAGGCAGACCTGCACATATGGCGGGCGAAGGTCTTCCGGATGGGCCATAAGCAGCGCGCTTAGACCCGCCTGGCTGATGCCGCGATCGCGGTGTCGCATCGAGCCGTCCCTCGCAACGTCGACGCGAATGGCGGGCCGATAGAGACCGCGGATCAGCAGCGCACACTTGGCGCCACGTGGAGGAATGGCGTCCATCTTGGCGGTGAGCCAGAGCTGCTCGTTGTCGGCGCTGTGCAGGGCGGGAACGGCGATGAGGGCGGCTTCGAAGTCCACGAGGCACAGGACCGTGCCTTCGATGTCCGCGGCGAAGCGTCCATCGGGCAGAGTGTACGAGCCGGCAAAGACCCAGGAAAGTTGCAGGGGTGTGGCCTGCGGTTTGGTCGTGCTTAGCCAGTCCGCAGGCGCCGCAATCACGGTCCGTCCCTGGTCGTCAACGTATCGTACGCGGATGTCCAGGGCGTCGCCGGTGGGCGGATCCCAGCGGTTTTTTTCCTCGTCGTAGCGAATGGGGCGGCCGGGAGTCAGGCCTATGAGTCCCAGCGCCTGGTAGATGTGCGTGGGTCGGGCGGCGACGCGGAGGATGCTCTCATGCTCTTTGGTGTTGGGGCTGCAGGCGAAGAGTTCGAGGGGACCCTGTCGCATAACGACCTCGGCATCGAGCTCGACGGTGAGGTTTGGCCAGTCAATGCGCACGCCGGGGGCGAACTGACGCGCGGGCGGAGGTTCGGCGGGGGCGATCGCGACGGCTATCAGGGCGCAGACGCAGGATCCCATGAGCAGCGTTTTCTGGAGTAGCCCGCCACGGCGAGAGGACGAAACGCCTTCGGTGTGTGCGGTGGATCGCATCGGTCTACTTCCGCGATGCTAACAGTACAGCGCAAAGTTGCTATCCAAACACGAGCGGATTCGATGGAGGTCGATGCCGCGTCGTGACAGTTCTTTGATCGTGGCCCGCGTGTGGC
>SBAX01000425.1 GCA_005240095.1 Phycisphaera mikurensis | reverse complement strand
TCCTCGGGGCGGGGGCGGCGCCGACCGTGTGCCAGCGGATCGTCGTCGGCGATGCGGATAACGGCTGGGCCCAGTATCGCGGCGATGCCCAGCATGTGGTCCGCTACTTGAGTGCCAAGCGTGGCCGGCAGTTCAACTGGCGGCGAACGACCATCGATCGGGAGGTGCGAGAGCTGGTTGAGGTTCCCGTGCTTCTGCTCAGCGTCATCGGCCCCTTTGAGTGGTCGCAAGAGCAGTGGGGCAAGATTCGCGAATACTGCCTGGCCGGTGGATCGGTGGTCATTGATATCGGGGAGGACGCCCAAGCCCAGAGAAACGCAATCACCGCGGCGATCAGGAAGACCTTCCCCGAGTACGCCCTGAGCGAGCTTCCCGCGGATGCGGCGGTGCTCACGCAGGAGAAGGACAAGGCGGAGGTGAAGGGAATGCAGGCCCTGGGGAACGGCTTTAGGTGGTTCCTGTTCCTGCCTCGTGAGAACTGGTCCTGCCAGTGGCATCTGTATCAGACGGCAGAGCACGAGGAGTCCTTCGCCTTCATGAACAACCTGCTGACCTACGCCACCGAAGGCACTCCGCCGCGAAGTTCCTTCCTTTCTTCGACCTATGCGCAGGCGTCGGTTCCGTCCAAGACCATGACCGGGGCGAGGATTCAGATCGGCAGCGACGTTCCGGCGTATCCGAACCTGATCGCGACGATGGATCGGCTGATGCGTTCGAACTACCGGCTGGCCGTGGCGGAGGCGAGCGAGCCACGGCAGGCCCACGTGCTGTGGGTCAACGTGACGGGTACGCAAGCGCCTTCCGCGACGGATCAGCTCGCCCTGCTCGACGCGATGGAAGCCGACAAGTTTGTCTTCATTGATGTAGTCAGCGGCAACAAGGACTGGGACGAGGGCTTTCGGGCCACGCTCAAGAGCCTCAAGGATGGCATCACCATAGAGGCCCTGCGACGCACCGACCCCATCTACACGGGCGAACATGCGGGCACGCAGGGCTTCGATGTGACCAAAGTGAACTTCCGCAAGGCCCTGCAGACGCGCTTCGCCAAGGCAGGCCGATGCGACCTTCACGCGATCTTCCTCAAAGGAAAGCCCGTGGGGGTCTATAGCGCGCACGATGTGTCCTCGGGCATCGGGTATCACTATTTCCCCGGCTGTCGCGGCATCATGCCTCAACATGCGCGGGAGCTGGCGATGAACGTTTTCCTGGCGGCGTATGAAAACAAGGTGCGAGGCGGAACCGCCGCGGGGGCGGGCAGCGGGGCAAGACAATAAGGTGAGGGACATGAGAAACATCACGACAGCCCTGCTCGCCGTGATCATCTTCGGCATCGGGTCGGTGGCGCCGGCCGAGACGATCATTCTCAAGAACGGCGCATTCGTCGAGGGCGACATCACCATCCAGACCAGCACGACGATCCGGATCAAGACGCGCTTCGGGGAGCGAAGCTTCTCCCGGAAAGACATCGAGCAGGTGATAGAGTCGGTCGCGGAAGGTGAATCGGGCGTGGACAAGTTCAGCGAGCTGCCCGCGGCGCACAAGTCCGTGCTGAACGCCCAGGCCTTGTACGATCTCAAGAAGTATGACGAGGCCCTCCAGCGCCTGGAGCCCCTGCGCGATTACCAGGAGAACAAAGCCATCAGAACGCGCGTGGACTGGCTGATCATTGAGATCAACGAGCGTCTGGGTCACTGGGGCGAAGCCCGGAAACTCCTGGAGGCAAAGAAAGAAAGCGGCAGCCCGCCGGAAAGGATCCGGGCCAAGGCCCACCTGGATATCTTCGAAGTCAACCCGGATTACGACCTGCGTTTCGTGGGCGAGAAGCCGGCTCGGGAGTTCATTCGCGACGAAGCAACCCGCAATCGCGCCAAGGAGAAAGACTCCTTGCGTGACGCGGAGATCATGACGCTGGCTCTGGAGGAGTATTGCGAGCAACTGTTGGTTGCCGACAAGCTCAGCGTGAAGGCCTTCGGCGCCAAGCTCAAGCCCCAGGCGACGTATGACGCGGTGAAGAAAGCCTCGGGCTCGGGGGATTTCGTGACCATTCTCCCGTATATCGGCGAGCTGAAGAGCGCGGAGGCGGCGCTGCTGAAGGCCCAGGCCATCCTCGGCGACTACGGCAGCGCCTATGAGCTGGACCTGCTCCGCACAGAATTGGCCCATCTTCTTGCCGTCGGCGAGAGGTTGCTGCAGGAGCTTTTCTCCGCAAGCCCGGAGACCTACAACCCCCCGGCCGACCCCCGCAGCGGGCAGCTCACCCCAGAAGGCCGCCGGGAGTGGCAGCGGCGATGCGACGCATTCCTGGAGCAGGCCGAACCACTGACCAGGCTCGTCAAGTACATGCTCAAGCGCGCCGAGCTCTATCCCTTGAAGCTTGAGGAACTGCATGACCTGTTGGCCGACTGGGACGAGCGGCTCGCCCAGACGACGAGGGCCATAAAGAAAGCGAGGGACCGAACCCGTGCCTAGGATCACCTTCAGCGGAACCGGATTCCCCGGTTGGATCGGCTGCGCCGCGGCATTCGCTGCGCTCGATCTTTCGCAGAGCGCCACGTTCGCTTCCGACATGGCTTCCGTTCGATCGCTCCTTGATCAAGCGAACTACTCCGAGGCCATCGAGCTGTTGATGAAGGAAACCCAAGAGAATCCCGCCCACGAGGCGGCGCGAATCCTTCTGGCTGAGACCTACGAGAAGGCTGGCGATTCGGCCAAGGCAGTCTCCACGTGGCAGGAGGTCGCCGCCATCTCCCGCAGCGACGACAACCTTCGCAAAGCCCGCCGGGCTCTTGCTCGCCTCGGCCGCATCGAGCTCGACGCCAAAGACGCCGCCGCCACCGACAAGACCGACGCTTCCAACGATCCCTTCAAGATTCCCATGCCCGAGATCGACTTCAAAGGCCTGGAACGCATCGAGGACACCAAATACCTGCCCCCCATCCTGCCTCCGCCCCTGAACGCCGAAGTGCCTCCCTTCTTCTACGAAAGTGAGCACTTCACCGTCTATTCCACGAACGAGCGGCTCTCCAGGGTCATCGCCGAACGCGCCGAGGCCTACCTCGACTTCATGGTGGACAGATTGTTCGCCGGACGCTCATGGGCCGTCCGCTTCCCCATTCTGGTGTACACCACTCTGGAAGACTACTACGAGCACGGCGGACCCAGGGGATCAGGGGGCGTCACCATCCCGCACATTACCGGCGAAGCCCAGGCCATCCTC
>SBAX01000053.1 GCA_005240095.1 Phycisphaera mikurensis | reverse complement strand
GCGACAGTGCAGGATCGCGCGGCCCACGTCGCCGGCCTGCAAATAGCAGTTGCCCAGGTTGTACTCCAGATAGCCGTTGCTTACCCCGCTGGCGACAATGCTCTCCAGCCGCTGCCCCGCGGTGCGAAACAGCTGCTGGGCGCGGTCGGGCTGCTTGTGCAGCAGTTGCTGGCCTTCCTCGAACTCCTGCAGGGCCTGCTCAAGTTCTGTTTCCAGCCCAAGCGGCACACCGATGGATACCATCCATGAGAGAATCGCGAGGATCATCGAGCGTTCCTGTCGATCTCGGCAATCCACCGGCGAGTCTTTGCTGCCGCCTCCTCGGGTGAAAGAGCGCCAAAAATGCCCGGCGCATATCGAACGGCGTCGCAACTCTCCAGGAAGGTGGCGACCTCATCGGCAAATGTGGAGTCCAGCCTGTGCGCTGTCAGGACGGCGTGCACCTCCTGCGGCGTCATCTCTCCCGGGGGCAGGTCAAAGCGATCACATATGAACCCCGTCAGGGCGTGGCCCAGCCCGCCCAACTTCTGCGAGACCTGCTCATGGCGAAGGGCTCTGTGGATGCCATCAAACGCCTGTGACTTCGCCCGCCGTCGCCGCGCGTACCCGGTGTCGTTCGTGACGCGTCGCCGGTGTCGCACGGTAAGGGCGATCGCCGCCCAGGTGAGGGGCCAGATCGTCAGAAACCCGCCCGCCACAGGCGCCGAAACCCCCAGCGACTGGTCGGCGAGAACGGCCCGGGGGTCCACGTAGTTCGGGGCGATCCCGCCGGACAACACGGTCAGCGGTTTCCCATTGGGCTCCGACTGGGCCAACTCCATCGGCGAAGGCAGCGGCTCGCCGCCCGGCGCCCGGGGGTCGACGGTGATGGGGATGGGCTTGCTCGAAAGAGACACGTACGCTTCCGCCTTGGGATCGAAGAAGGACCAGGTGAGCGGCGGAATGGTCTGTTCGCCCGGTTGCTTGGGAAACACGGCCCGGCGGAAGACCTTGGCCCGCCCCTCCACATCGCCGGTCAGCTCGTCCGTGGCAAAGTCGAAGCGGCTGGCCAGCTCGGATTGCCTGGAGAGGTCCGGACCCGCCAGACCCTCCAGCGGCTCACCGCCGATGGCGATGCTGAGCGTGACCGGCCGACCGTGCTCCACGCGAGTCGGCTTGGCCTCCACGCTGAGCGTGTATTGACCGATGGCTCCGGCAAAGTCCGCCGGGCGGCCTTGCTCCGGCGGCCCCTTCACGTCCACGACGATAGCCTCGGCCCGAGCGGTCTCTTTCCGCGAGCGCGTGGCTTCCAAGCGCCCGAAGAACCCCCGGCGAAAGGCTGTAGGGTAGTTCATCTTGATAAACACCGGACCCACCGAAAACGGCCCCACCTGCTCGGCGCGCACTTCCTTGCTCGCCCGGTGCAGCACGTATGGATGCCGCTTGCCCGAGGAATCGGTCATCCACTGCTCGGTGGAACTGAAGCGCCGCGGGAAGACCGAAGTATCCGACCCGCTGCCGTCTACGAACTCCAGCAGGTTGTCGAGTTCAACGACCCGACCTTCCGCATCCGTGACCTTGCGGATGCCGATGATCAGCGTGGCCGTGAAACTCTGCGTCACATACAGAGAACGCGGCTCTACCGTCATCCGCACAAAGACCAGCCGGTCACCCTCGTTCTGTGCCGACTCCGCCGCCTTCTGCACCGTGACTTGGAGGGGACTTGTCTGATAGGTTCTGCCATCCGCCGCAACGGGGATCGGCCCGATGGTGTAGACGCCTTCCTTCTTTCCCACGACGCGCAGTGAGTAGGTGTATGTCACTTTCTGTGATCGTCGCCCGTTGACGATGGACATCTGCGAAAACTGCGCCGGATTGGGGCTCACGATCTGGATTTCAAGCCCATCGGGCGCCTGAATCGCCGGCAACTGCGGCTGCCCGACATTCGTACACACCAGTTGCCCATCAACGACTTCGCCAACCTCCAGCGTGTTGGATTCCAATTGCAGTTCGACGCCGGCCTCCTGCGCAGTCACTCGTGACGCGCAAGCGCTCGCAAGCAGAACTACCAACAACCTCAAAGGTTTTTGGTAATTGGTCATTGGTAATTGGTAACTGCTCACCAGTCCTTCTCCACGCCCTGAATGGGCACCCTGCGAACTTCCTCACGTCGCTGCTTCTTCCGGTCGCGCTGCGCCTGCATCATTTCACGGAGCTGCCGCTCCGCCTGTTCGCGAGAGACGTCCTCCTTTTCCTGAGCCTCCGCCAGCTGCTCTTCCTTCTGCTCCTGCGCCTGCTCCTCCTGAGATTGTGCCTGCTGCTCCTTCTGCTGCTGCGATTCCTGCTCCTGCTTGGAGGCGGACTGTTGTTGCTGCTCCTGCTGCTGCTGTTGTTGATCCTGCGGCGGAGACTGCTGCTGTTTCTCCTGCTGGCTTTCCTCGTCTTGTTGCTGTTCGCCGGACTGGCTCTGCTGCTGTTGCTGCTGCTCCATCTGTTGCTTGAGCTGCCGCCAGTAGGAGGCGGCCTTGTAGTTCGCATCGCGCGCCGCCTCATGCTGCGGGCGGCGGGAGAGCACGCTCTGATACTGCTGCATGGCGCTCTCCAGCTTGCCCATCGCGAGCTTGGGATCGGCCGCCTGAGCGATGGCCTCCGCATGGTCGCTGGCACCGGCGCTATAGATGGCGTCGTCGGCCAACTCGTCGCGCTGCCCGCCCGCCGCCCGTTCAAACGCTGCACGAGCTTTGTCAAACTCGCCGAGCGCGTAGTGGGCCAACCCTTCATCGAAGGCGATCTCCCGCGCATCGGGCCGGGCGGCCTTGGCTTCACCATAGCGCTCCAGCGCCGCGGATGGATTGCCGCCCTTGAGGAACAGGTTTCCCTCCCGCACGGCCTGGGGCGCGGATACTGCCGGCTTTGCCGGAGCGTCGTCAGCGCGGGTTGACATGGGCGCAAGAAGGACGAGCGAAGCCAGGACCAGTCGCGATCCGGCAGACTGCATCATCCTCAGCTGGGCAGTTGTCGGCTCATTTCTCACTTCCGTTACTCTCCTGCCACGTTCGCCGGAACAGATCACCCTGTTTTCGCCTTGTCTCGCCGATAAGGCCTTCCATGGCCAGCAGCAGCAGCGCCGCCGCTACAAACCACTGATACTGCGGTTTGTGCCGCATGCGCTCCTCGGTGGTCAGCTCCGTACTGCGCAGCCCCGCGATGCGATCCACGATCCGCCGCAGATCGTCGGCCACGGCCAGGTCGCCCCCGCCGGATTCAGCGATCTTCCGCAGACCATCCATGTCCAGTTTTGAAAAAACAATCTGCCCGTCGTGGAGCAGCGGCTTACCTCCTGGGCTCTCCGGCACCTCCGCCCCCGCCGTGCGCGCCGGATCGCCCACGGCAATCGTGTACACGCGGATGCCATGCTCCGCCCATGCCACCCGCGTTTCCTCCACCGGGCCGCCCTCGTGATCCTCCCCGTCCGTGCACAACAGGATTAACTTGGTCGCCTCCTCTGGCGAGCGGGCAAACAGGTCCACGGCCTCGCGGATGGCCTGGGCGATGGCCGTGCCACCCCGCGGCACCATGCCCACACGCAGGCCCTCGAGCTTGGAACGAAAGGCCACGTGGTCCGTGGTCAGGGGCAGCCGCAGCGAGGTCGTGCCCGCAAAGGCAATCAGCCCCAGGCGGTGGGCGTTGCGGAATGCGCCGCGTTCGGTGAGCTGCTGCCGCAGCTCGGTCTTGATGCGTTCGAGTCGATTGGGCTTTAAGTCTGCCGCCAGCATGGAGCGCGAAACGTCCACCGCAACCACCACGTCCACGCCGAACACCCGCTGCTTCTCCAGGTACATCCCCCAGCGCGGCCCCACCAGCGCGGCAACTAGAAAAACCAGCGAGACAGCCACCAGGCCTGCCTTCAACGCCTGTCGCGAAGGACTCACCGAAGTGGCCAGCAGGGGCGCCACCGACTCCGACGCAAAGCGAAACATCGCCTGCCGCCGCCGCAGGAATCCGTACAGCGTAAGCAAGCCGGCCAGCGGCACCACACCACCCAGCCACCAGAGGTTGGGCCGATCGAACACCATGGTCTTGGCGTCACTCAGCGCCACGACCGCAGCGCCCGCCACCATAAGCGTCAGCGGAACGCCCAGCACCCACATCACCCACACCGCAAGCGGATACAACAGCCGGGGTCTCATGGAATCCGTCGCAGCCTCGTGTTGACCAGAAGCACTTCACCCAGCAGCAAGGCCAAGGCTGCCATCATGGCGAACTTGCTCGCCTGAACATTGTCCTGAAAGCTTCGCTCCCCCGTGCGACGCCGCTCCAGCTTGTCGATCTCATCATAGATCGTAACCAGCGAATCGGTGTCTGCGGCCCTGAAGTACTTGCCTCCCGTTGTCGCGGCGACGGCCTTAAGCGTCTGCTCAGCCGCCGGATCGAACCCCACCATCGCGAAGAGCCCTCGGCGCGACAGGGAGGGGTCCCCTTGGGCGCCGATGGTATAGATCCGAATACCGAGCGTCGCCGCTACTTTGGCGGCTTCCACCGGCGAGGGAGCTTTTACGCCTTGCAAGGGAGCGGGGTTGTCGGCGCCATCCGTCAGCAGGATCATCACCCGGCTCTTGGCCGCCTCTGCCCCCGGCACGCCGGCAACAGCCTGCTCCCCGGCGCGGCGCAGGTCGTCCGCGGCAAGGGCGATCGCGTCACCCATTGCTGTATAGCTCGCTTCCATGTCCTCGCGAACCTGCACGCCCCGCACCCAGCCGGGAATGTCGGTCTCGTCTACCAAATCGGCCAGGCTGCCGTGGTCAATAGTCAACGGGCAGACGGTATCCGCAAACATGGCGAACGTGGTCATTCCCACCAGGTCGCCCTCGCGCCCGCGAAGCGACCCCGTCCCCAGCAGGAAGTCCTTGAAAACTCTTTTCACCGCATCAATGCGTCGCACGACCTTCCCGTCGACCACGAAGTCGGCTTCCTTCATGCTGCCGGATATGTCCAGCACCATCTGGACGGCGATGCCTTCGCTGGTGGAGCGGTATTCGCCGCCGGATTGGGGGCGGGCGAGGGCTACGATCAGGGCGGCCATGGCCAGGGAGCGCAGGGCCAGGGGCAGCCATCGGGCCCGCGCCGCCCAGGTCCGGCGGACGCCCAGCAGCGGGGAAACGGACGTAAAGCGTACCGCCGGCGGCAGAGTTCGGGCGCGAAAGCGTACCCAAAGCAGCCCGATCACGACCGCAAACGCAACACACGCCCATCCGAACAGGGGTCCCGGGGCGAAACGCTCACCAAGCCATTCCATCATGCGGCGGTCGCCTCCGTCGAGGGCCGATTTGCGCTGTCCGGCGCCCGGTCGGCACGTGTCGTTTCCACGAATGCGCCGGCGGCCTGCAGGGCGCGGTCGGCTTCGCCGGAGCCGGGGATCTGGCGGGCGTACTTCACGAGATCGCAGGCGGTGAGGAATTCCTGCAGGGACGCGGTGTGCGCGGGACCGAAGCGTCCGTCGCGGGCCGCGGCGGTGAGGAACTCCTCGGTGGTCATCTCTGCGGCGGCCACGGCGAAGCGCCGTTCGATGTAGCCGCGGACGATGCCGCTGATGCGATAGTAGAACTCCTGGATCAGGCCTCTTCTAATGAGGTCGTCGATCACCAGAGCGGCGATCTGCCGGCGGGCCCATTCGTGCGCGGGAATCGGCGGGGCTACTGCCTCGGCCACCGTGCGCCGGCGCATCAACCAGATGGTGCAGACGAGAAGGGCCGCGAAAGCGGGCAGCAGCCACCACCAGCGACTCCAGAAGCCGGGCAGCTCCACCGGCGCAGGCAACTCGATCTTGCGAAGCTCCTCGGCGGTCAGGACTTTGGCGCTGGGGTCCTTGACTGCCATGGCGATGGACTCTGTGGTGATCCGCCGCTCCGCCGGGGCCTGCGTGGTTCCCTCCACGGTACTTGTGGTGGCCGGTTCGGTGAAGGTGACGGTCGCGCCGGGCAAGGCATAATCGCCAGGAAGAAAGAACTCCAGGTCGTAACCTTGAGTCCACTTGAGCTTGCCGTCGGGCGCAGGAAGGGCGGACTGCCGCGTGCGGCGGGAGAGACGGTACTCGTACTGATGTTCCAAGTGCTCGGGCGCGCGGTCGTAGTCGGCCACCTGAACGATGGCGTCCTTGTCGGCGGTCACCTCGACGATGACTTCGGCGTGCTGAGGGAATGCAACCTGTCCAGGCGAAGCGGTGAGTGTGACGGTGACGGGTCCATCCATGGCCGTGCGGGTAACGGGGGGAGCCGTCGGAGTGGCGTCGGTTTTTTCTTTTTCGGTGCACCCCGCAATACACAATGCCAGTGTCAACAAAACCAACAAGGCGATCGCCTGGGCGGGAGAGGGAAACCCTTCGCCCCCTCCGGGGGCGAGACGATGAATAGAACGATCTTTCCACGGGTTTCGCTCGTCCGCTTGAAGCGGACTCGCTGCACCCGTGGCTACAGTCCTGGACCCCTCCGGGGTCCGCGAAATGTCAATCCGCGAGCACGCGGAGTCTGTGAGTGCTGGTGCAAAAGGCTTCGCAAGGCAGGCATGGCGGCGCTGCGCTTGACCATGCCACCCAATCGACAATCGACGATCGACAATCGACAATCGTCTCATCGGCGGCGCTCGCGTTGATGGAAAAACCGCACTAAGGGTTCGACGTAGGAGCGATCGGTGCGGACTTCGATGGTCTGGGTGTCCATGCGCCGAAACATGGTGTGGCGGGCGTTCTTCAAGGCCGCCCAGGCCAGGCCGTACTGGCGGCGGACGCTGCTGCTGGCGGAATCCACCCAGGTCATCTCACCGGTCTCCGGGTCCTCAAGCTGGATGAGCCCTACGTTGGGCATTTCCGCCTCGCGCGGATCGCTGACCACAATGGGGATGAGGTCGTGCCGCCGCCGGGCGATGCGCAGGGCCGGCTCGAAGCTGGTGGCCAGAAAATCGCTCACCAGAAAGCATACCGATTTTCGTACGGTCACATGGTGCAGGAAGTTCAAGGCCGCGGCGATGTCCGTACCCTTCCCCCGCGGCTGATGGTAGAGCAGCTCGCGGATGATCCGCAGGACGTGCCGAGGGCCCTTCTTGGCGGGGACGTACTTTTCCACTTCGTCCGTGAACAGAATCAGCCCGACTTTGTCGTTGCTCCGCACCGCGGAGAAGGCCAGGACGGCGCACAGCTCGGCGGCCATGTCCAGCTTGAACTGGCTGGCGCTGCCGAAGAGCCCGGAGCGGCTGGCATCCACCACCAGCATGACGGTGAGCTCGCGCTCCTCGCGGAACTTCTTGATGAAGGGCTCGCCGTAGCGGGCAGAGACGTTCCAGTCGATGAAGCGCACGTCGTCCCCGATCTGGTAGGGGCTGACCTCCTCGAACTCCATCCCCCGCCCGCGGAAGGCGGAGTGGTACTGCCCGGCGAGCACGTCGTTGACCGTACGACGGGTGCGGATCTGGATCTGGCGCACTTTTTTCAGAAGTTCCTTCGGTATCATGGGGAAAACGCAGAAACGCAGAAACGCAGAAACGCAGAAAGAACGGCAGCCGATGGCAGCAATCGCCCCGCGTTTGTCCGGTCTGACCGGCACAGCCGGCTGCCGAAGACAGCGTCCGAACTGACCACCCGACCAGCTCTGCCGAGGCTATCGCCCTGCATCGATGTACTCCCGCGTTTTTCGGAGAACAGTGCCAAGAATGCGGCTCAGCTCATCCGTTTCCGAATGGAGTCGAGTGAATGTTGGTGCATCGATGAATCCGACGCGCCGGGAAAGCTCGAGCCAGTACTGTGTTTCATTACCTTCCTTGTGCGCGATGCTGACTTTGCTTGCGAACTCTGCGTCGCTGAACGCCGCATTCGCTTCCCACACATTCGCCCCGATCGAGGTCCCGCAGCGAGCCAGCTGCTTCCCCACGACCCAACCTGCAGTCTTTTGAGGAAAACCGTCCACGACGCCGATGACATCGGCGCCGAACCGCAGCGTTCTCTCTTTCAGATCACCGGTTAAGCGTCCCATTGTTTTCGCTCCTGATTCCAAGGTTTCCGTTTCTGCGTTTCTGTGTTTCTGCGTTTCTGCGTTTCAGGGGACCGCCACGTTGTCGAGCACGGCGCGGACGACGTCTTCGCTGGTCTTTTCTTCCGCTTCGGCTTCGTAGGTGACGATGACGCGGTGGCGGAGGACGTCCATGGCGATGGTTTTGACGTCCTGGGGGGTGACGTAGCCGCGCCCGGCCAGAAAGGCGGTGGCCTTGGCGCAGAGCGTAAGGGCCAGCGTAGCGCGGGGCGAGGCCCCGTATTGGATCCAGTCGGCGATGGGCAGCTTGTAAGCCGCGGGATCGCGGGTGGCGAAGGTCAAATCGACGATGTAGTCCTTGATCTTGTCGTCGATGTAGATTTCATCGACGACCTGGCGGGCCGAGGCGATCTCGGCGGGGGACATGACGGGATCGATGGCCAGGTCCGGCGTGGTCACGGCCATGCGATCCAGAATCTGCCGCTCCTGAGTCTTTGAGGGATAGGAGACCTTCAGTTTCATCATGAATCGATCAACCTGGGCCTCGGGCAGGGGATAGGTTCCCTCCTGTTCGATGGGGTTCTGAGTGGCCAGGACGTGAAAGGGTTCGGTGAGCGGGAATGACTCCTTGCCGATGGTGACCTGCCGCTCCTGCATGGCCTCGAGCAGGGCGGACTGAACTTTGGCCGGGGCGCGGTTGATCTCGTCGGCGAGGATGATGTTGGCGAAGATGGGGCCCTTCTGGGCGACGAAGGCGCCGTCCGCGGCGCGGTAGATGAGCGTGCCCATCAGGTCCGCGGGGAGCAGGTCAGGGGTGAACTGGATGCGCTGGAACTTGGAATTGATGCCCCTGGCCAGACAGGAGACGGCCATGGTCTTGGCCAGACCGGGCACGCCCTCGATAAGCACGTGCCCGCGGGAAAGAAGGGCCACGAGCATGCGATGGAGCAGCTCGTCCTGCCCCACGATCACCCGATGAATCTCGTCCAGGAGGCGGCGGAATGGCGTACTTGCCGCCGCGACGTTGGCCCCGATCTGCTTGACATCCAGCTCGCCCGTTCTCATGCCGTTTGCTCCTCGTGTGATGTATTTTTTTGGCCGGTGAATCTAGCCGTGCCCGAGAAGGGACGCAACGTAACCCCCGACCCTGTCAGCGCGAAGCGTAACGGCAGTGCAACGATGTGACTGCGGCTGATGGCCCCCGCGCCGCGGGGGTCCTAAGCCCGCGCTGTCGCTCGGGGCCGCCGCAGGTCGGGAATCCGGGGTTTAGCCGAACATCCTATCGAAGTCATTATGCGATCCGATCCACGCCCAGGAGATCGTGTCTCCGTCCCGCACTCCGGCCGCTCGGTATTGCTCGTTGATGCGCACGGACCAAACATTGGAGTACGCTTGCAACCTCTTGAATCGTAGCGATGGATGTCCCGGGTTCTCGGCGAACAGCCGATAGGCACGTCGGGCTGCCAAGCGTACGCGCGGGTCGAGCGTCGCGTATGCCAGAAACTGGGCCGAACGGGGGACCTCACAGCAGATCGGGGTCCAAAGGTTCGGCCGTATCGCGGGCCGACTCCTCAAGGAAGGCATTCAGCTTCGGCCTCGGCGTCGGCGAAGCGATGATCTGCTCCCAACGCTCGTCGTCCTCTTGTGCCAGCAGAAACCGGGCGAAGTCAGCCAGCTCCACGAGCTTGGCCTCGGGCAGTCGCTGGCAGATGCGGATAAGTTCTTGGGTGTCGATGCTCATCCCAGGATTCTACTCGCTCCCCGGATCGATTCCAGATTCCCTGTGGTCCCGATAACCGGAGCGCGGGCGCGTGCCCAGCCTTTGCGCCAGCAAGGGTGAAGGCTCGATGATCAATGGCGGAGAGTCTTTCGGCCACTGCAGAGTCATCCGCATTCGGTCATCGTGACCCAACCCATCGCGTTGCGATGGATGGGGCACCCCGCACGATTGGCGACAAGACGATCTCTTGAACGGCTCGGCGGGAGCCTCGCCCTCCCGAACAGCGGCTCGGCGGGAGCCTCGCCCTCCCGAACGGCGGCTCGGCGGGGCCTCGCCCTCCCGAAAAGCGGCTCCGCGGGAGCCTCGCCTTTTCCGGCTTAGCGTTTCATCGTTTCGGGGTCGCGGGGCTGGAGGCGGGTGATTTCGCCGAACTTGTCGAGGCGCAGGTCGGCGGCTTTGTCGTAGCCTCCGGCGATGATGGCCTCGGCATCGCCTACGGCGAGGATCACCAGGCTGTCCGGATGGAGGTATTTCTTGGCCACGCGAAGCACATCGTCGGGCGTGACCTTCTTGAGGTTCTCGACGTAGGTCTCCCAGTACTTGGGATCGCGCCCGGTGTATTCGTCGGAGGTGTAGGTCTCCAGGATGGCGAGCTTGGACTCGAAGCGCTGGGGCAGGCTCTCCACGTAGAAGTTCACCGTGTCGTCCACGTCCTGCTGGCTGACCTTCTCAGTCTGTAAGCGCTTGATCTCGTTGATGGTCAGGGCGGCGGCGTAGGCACAGGAATTGCTCTTGCTCTGGAACCAGGCGCGGAAGTTTCCGGGCCAGTAGATGCCCTGGCCGAACTGGCTGCCGGCGTTGTAGGCCAGCCCTTCATCGGAGCGGACCTTGGCCACGATGCGGGAGCGGAAGCCCGAGGCCCCGAGGATGCCGTTCATCACCTGGAGGGCGAACTCGTCGGGCGAGCCGCGCATCACGCCCTTGTGACCGATGGTGACGCGGCCCTGGTTGACGTCCTTCTTGTCGACGACGTAGACGCCGGGCTTGGGGTCGTGATCGGGCTTGGGAAAGGCGCGGGCCGACTTTTCCCCGGCGGGCCAATCGGCGAAGGCCTTTTCGATTTTCTTGAGCATCTCCTTGCGGTCGAAATCACCGGCCACGGCCACGATCATGTTGCCCGGATGCACATACTTGTGGTGAAAGGCCACCATGTCCTCGCGGGTGAGGCTATTCAGCGTCGCGGGCGTGGGGTACCAGTTGGTGAAGTGCTCCTCGCCATTCATCAGGAAGCCAAACTCGCTCTGCTCGATGGAGGCGGTGTGGTCGTTGCGCCGCTTGAGGTTCTGCAGGCGGCGCTCCTTGGCGAGGCGGAATCGCGTCTCATCGAAGCGCGGATAGCGGAGCATGCCTATGAGCAGGTCGATCCCCGCATCGATGTCTTTGGAGAGTACGGACACGCCGGCGGAGCCCTGGGTTTCGCCGATGCTGGAGAAAAGCTGGGCGGCGAGGAACTCCACGCGTTCGTCCAACTCTTCCGGAGTGAGGTCCTGGGTGCCGCCGTCGCGGATCTGCTCGCCGGTGAGCGACGCCAGGCCGATCTTCTCCTTCGGATCGAAGGCCGAGGCCGCCCCTAAGGTAATGTGCATATCGAAGACCGGAAGCATGCGGTCTTCGGCGATGTACACGACCATGCCGTTGGGCAGGACTTCGCGGAACTGGGCGGCCGGCGGAATCTTGTAGTCGAGCTTGGGATACTGGATCTGTTCGGGATGCGGCGGAATCGGGTCCTGGGCGCGGATTGCGGATCCCAGCAGGATCACCCCCAGGCAGACCCAAAGGGGCGGAACCCTTCGTCGCTTCGTCGCTTCGTCGCTTCGTCGCTTCATGGCTGCTTCGTCTCCTTCTTGGCGGCCTCGAGTTCGGCCACGCGGGACTTCATCGCCTTGGCCATGATGGCCATGAGGCCCTTCTGTTCATCCGGGACGGCGCCCGAGGCCAGCACCTGTTCCAGCCGTTGCAGCCCCTGCTGAAGTTTCTCGAGATCCTCTGTTTCCTTGATCTTGGCGAGCTGAGCCTTGACCATGCCCTGGGCTTCGGGCGGAAGGGAGGCCAGGGCGGCGCTCAATTCGGCGTCATCGGGTCCTGCGGCGCCGGGTTTGGTGCGGTAGATCGCCACGGTCCGCGTCTTGGGATCGAAGTAGGTCTTGATGACGCGTTTGACGTCTTCGACCTTGACGTCGAGCATGCGCTGAGGCGATTCGTTGATGTAGCTCCAGTCATACCAGAGGTCGAAGATGGCCAGTTGGAACATCAGGCCGGTGTTGCTGCGGAGGCGCTGCACGGATGAGGCCAGCACTTGGTTCTTGACTTTCTCCATCTCATAGTCGCTGATCTCGCCATCACGCAGATTTTCGATCTCCTCGAGGACCATCTTCTCCACGGCCTCGGGCTCTTTTCCCTCCTTGACGGTGGCGTTGATCTCAAAGTACCCGGCGTATTTACGGGCCGAGTTGGAGGCGTTGGGCTGTCCGATGACCGCCTCTTCTTTGGTGAAAAGGCGCTTGTAGAGCCGGCCGGTCTTGCCGGAGAGCAGTTCCGCGGCCACGTCCAGGGCGGCCTCGTCGGTGTGCCCCATGGCTACGGTGTGGAAACGGATGCTCACCTGAGGGTTGGTCTCCGCCTCGCCATCCAGGCGGCGCTGGGCCAGGGGCTTGGGCTCCTCGGTGATGATCGGCGCGGGAGGCACCGAACCGCGCGGGATCCGCCCGAAATACTGCTTGGCCAGTTCGATGACCTTGTCGGAGTCGAAGTCGCCAACCATGACCAGGCGGACGTTGTTGGGGGCGTAGTAGATCTTGTAGAAGTCGCGAACATCCTGGGCGGTGATGGACTCCACTTCCGAGGCCCAGCCCAGCACCGGTACGCCGTAGGGATGGGCCTGCCAGAAGAGAGCTTCGAAGGCCTCGTCGAGCTTGCCGGTCGGGGTGCTTTCGGTGCGCAGGCGGCGCTCCTCGCGGACGTTGTCGCGCTCCACGTAGAACTCCCGCATGATGCCGTTGGACATGCGGTCGGACTCCAGCCAGAAGAACAGTTCGATCTTGTTAGCGGGAAGCTGCACGAAGTAGATGGTGAAGTCCTCGGCGGTCCCGGCGTTCAGCCCCGCACCCCCGTTGGTGGTGTAGAGATTGAACAGCTCATTGTTCTTGATGTAGGCGCGGTGCTCTTCAACGAGGCCGTCGAATCTGCGCTTGAGTTCGACATAGCGGTCGGTCCACTGGGCGGGATCGAGGACGTCGGTGATTTTCCCGCGGCGCTTCATCTCCCGCATGTTGTTCATTTCTTCGTTCATCAGCTCGCGGAGCTTTTCTTCCTGCTCGATGATCGATTTCTCCGCGGCGTAGTCCTTCGTGCCGATGATCGTCGAACCTTTGAAGAGCATGTGCTCGAAGAGGTGGGCGATGCCGCTTTGTCCGCGAGGATCGTTCACCGAGCCCACGTCGAAGGCCATGCAGGCCGCGACGACAGGCTGATCATGCCGCTCGACGAGCAACATCTCCAGCCCGTTTTCCAGTTTCTCAATGCGGGGCTCGACGCCTTTGCCGGCGGCGCCGTAGGGGCTTGCCCCGGCCGCGAGCAACGCCACGACCGCCGCCCGTAAGAACCAATCTTGCCGTAGCTTTACCATGATCGATCTCCACACATACCAAGCACCGCACGGAGTGCGGCGGGTCCACCGCTCGCTTTCGACGGGGCATGATAGGGCGGCGCCCTACGGCAGGCAATCGGAGCCGGGTGTGGCTGCAGAAACCATTCGACAAGGCAGAGTCGATTCTCGACAATCGGGGACATGAAGCCGGGGCTGTTGCCGGGGATCGTGCGGGAAGCGTCCTTCGTGGTCACGGAGGACATGTGTCCGGCGTTTGACGGAGTGATCGTGCATCGGGTCTACTCGACGTGGTCGGCGGGGCATCATTTCGAGATCGCGGCGCGGAAGGTGCTGGTCGAATTCCTGGAAGGGCATGAGGAAGGGATCGGATCGCTGCTGACCGTCGAACACCTGGCCCCGTGCCCGGTGGGGCGAACGGTGCGGGTCCGGGCGGAGTTGGTTGAGGTGACGAAGGACCACCACCCCCGGGTGGTGTGCGAAGTGAGCGCCTATGACGGGTCGCGGCTGCTGGCCCGGGGCAGACAGGTGCAGGTGGTGATGAACAAGGAACATCTTCAGCGGTACATCGAAAGGAGTTAGAGGTGGTCAAGCTGGTTGCGTTGTACAAGAAGCCCGCGGACGTAGGTGCGTTCGAGAAGCACTACACGGAGATTCACGCGCCCCTGGCCGTGAAGATGCCCGGACTGCGACGCATGGAGGTCTGCCGCTTTACCGGCTCACCGGGCGGCGAGGCGAGATTCTACATGATGGCGGAGATGTACTTTGACAGCCACGAGGCCATGAAAGCCGCGCTTTCCAGCCCCGAAGGCAGGGCCGCCGGAAAGGACGTCATGTCTTTTGCCGGAGACCTCATCCACATGATGTTCGCGGAGATTGCGGAGTAAGTGCAGCCCTCGGGAGGGGGTGGCCCATCCATCGCAACGCGATGGGTGGGGTCACGATGATCGAATGCGATCACGCTGCGGCTGCCGCCAGGGCTTTCGGCGCTCGATCATCGAGCCCCCACCCTTTGCTGTCGCAAAGGATGGGGCACCGACTCGGGCTTTCTCGAGAAGTTCAGGTGCAAGGTGCCGAAGGTTGACACTGCGGTGGCCCCGTGGTAGGGTGCTGTAGATTCGTCACAATCGAATTGGGACCGCAGCCGGCGCCGTGCCGCAACCGCACTTCGCGACGTGGATCGCATCAGCGTATCCCTTGATGGGCGCCGTCGTGCGAGTTCCCGCCTCGCGGCTTTTTAAGGCCGCACTCGGAGATCGCCGATGCCGACCGATTCCGTCGACCCTGGCTCGCCTTCCGGTGGAACGGACACCTCGCCTGCCCTCAAGCTTCCCGCGACTTCGCCCGCCCGCATCGGGCACTATCACATCAAGCGGCTGCTGGCCGCCGGGGGCATGGGACTGGTTTATGAAGCGATGCAGGAGAACCCGCATCGCGCCGTGGCCCTCAAGGTCATGAAACACGGGGTCACTTCGCGGACGGCGCAGCGGCGCTTTGAGTATGAATCGCAGGTTCTGTCGCGGCTGCGGCATCCGGGCATTGCCCAGGTGTACGAAGCGGGCATTCACGATGACGCGGCAGGCCCGCTACCCTACTTCGCGATGGAGTACATTCCCAACGCCCGGCCCATCACCAAGTACGCGGCCGAGAACAGGCTTTACACCGAGCAGCGCCTGGAGCTTTTCATTCGCGTTTGCGAGGCCGTTCATCACGGGCATCAGAAGGGCGTCATCCACCGGGACCTCAAGCCGGCGAACATCCTCGTTGATTCCGGCGGGCAGGTGAAGATCATCGACTTCGGCGTAGCCCGGTCCACGGATTCGGATCTGGCCGCGACGACCCAGCAGACCTTCGTGGGGGAGATGATCGGCACGCTCAAGTACATGTCCCCCGAGCAATGCGAGGCCGATCCTCACGACATCGATACGCGCAGCGATGTGTACGCCCTGGGCGTGGTTCTCTATGAGCTTCTCAGCGGGCGTATGCCCTACGACCTGGAGCACACGCCGGTGTTCGAATTGCCGCGGGTGATCCGCGAGGTCGCGGCCACCCGCCTGGGAAGCGTGAACCGCACACTCCGCGGGGATGTGGAAGTCATCGTAGACAAGGCCCTGGCCAAAGACCGCACCCGCCGCTACCAGTCGGCCCAGGCCTTGGCTGAGGATATCGGCCGCGTCCTGAAGAACGAGCCCATCCTTGCCCGGCCACCGAGCATGCTCTATCAGCTCGGTAAGTTTGTGCAGCGCCGGAAGGGGCTCGTTGTAACTGCCACAATCGTCACGCTGTCGCTGGCAGTGGGATTTCGTTTCAAGCTGGAAGCGCAGCAGGCAGCGATGGTCGTTGCCCGCGCGGACGAGGCCCGCAAGCTAGCGCAATCAGCCAGGACCCTCGCGGCACGGGGCAAGCACGAGGAAGCGACGCGCGATTCCACGGAGGCGCTGGCGCTCGATCCGGCGAACTCTTTGGCGCTGCGGACTAGGGGGTATCTGCTGCTCGAACGAGGCCGATTTGCCGAGGCGCTCGAGGCATACAATGCAGGGCTGCGACCTATCGAGGAGGTACTCTCCACCATTCCCGAGGACCTGCACAATCGCGCTAGGGTCCGGCGGCTTTCCGGGGGTCTTAAGCAGGCCCTGGCAGACCACGACCTTTCCGTCTCGCTATTTCCCAACAAGGCATTGGTGTACGTGAGTCGCGGGCTGACCCGGCGCATCGCTGGAAACGTCGATGAGGCCATGGAGGACCTCCATCGAGGTGCCGCCATGGACGCCTCATGGGCTGTGCAGTGCAACCTCTGGATTTGGGAGACGCGAATGCTGCGCGGTGCCGCAGGCGACCAAGAGGCGGCCCTCGGTGCACTGGAGGCGGCTGCGGCCGCCGCCAGTGCGTCGTTTGACCACCACTATGTAGCACTACAGCGCTAGTTCTGCTCAAGCGAAATGGTTGAGCAGGCCGATGCCATCCTCCAACCGAAAGGAGGTGTGGCAT
>SBAX01000223.1 GCA_005240095.1 Phycisphaera mikurensis | reverse complement strand
CCGCAGTCCGCCAAACCCAAGGCAAAGCCCATTCCGACGGATATCCCGTGTGACGAATGCGGCGCGCCGATGGTCATCCGCACCGGACCCACCGGCCCCTTCCTCGGTTGCAGCAAGTACCCCAAGTGCAAGAACAGCAAGCCCCTCCCCGAAGGCGTCACGGCCTAGACCGTTATCTCGATGCCTCATGGGAGGGCGAGGCTCCTGCCGAGCCGCGGCTCGCCCGCTTGCGGATGGCAGGCCTGCGCGATAGCGTCACCCCGCGGGCAACAAGGAGACTTGCACATGCGGCGTGGCAGTGGAATTCCATGGACTGCGGCGGCGATTCTATGTCTCACCTTAGCGGGGCAGGCGTATGCCGACTGGCCGAACTTCTTCGGTCCGCGATACGACGGTAAGAGCGACGAGACGGGATTCAAGAAGGCCTCGGACCAGCCCCTCAAGATGCTCTGGGATCGCCAGATCGGATCGGCGTTCAGTTCCTTTGCTTGTGTCGGTGATCGCATCTACACCTGCGGCGAGGCCGACAAGCAGCAGGTGCTCTACTGTCTCAACGCCGACACCGGCGCGGTGGTCTGGCAAACGCCCTTCGAAAAGGAGTTTCGCAACGAGCACGGCGACGGGACCCGCGCCACGCCCACCGTCAACGACGGGCGCGTCTACATCCTCGGGGCCCACGGCCGGCTTCTCTGTGTGGATGCGGCAACCGGCAAGGAGATCTGGGAGAAACAGTTCAACCACAAGCCCACCTGGGCCTACAGCGGCTCGATCCTGATTGAAGACGATCTCGCCATCGCCTCGGCCGGCAAGGATGATGGAGCCCTCGTGGCCTTCAACAAGAAGACCGGCGATCTCGTCTGGAAATGCGGCGACGATCCCGTCGGATACGCCACGCCGTATCCCTTTACCTTCAACGGCAAGCGATACGTTGTGGGGTTCATGGGGAACTCGACGTTGGCTGCGGACATCACCACCGGCCGTGAGGTCTGGCGTATGCCTTGGAAGACCGACTGGGATGTCAACGCCGCCATGCCCATCTTCCACGACGGCTATCTATTCCTGACCTCCGGCTACACCACCGGCTGCGCCCTGCTCAAACTCAGTCAGGAAGGCGACAAGCTTACCTCCACCACCGTCTGGAAGAGCGACGTGCTGCTCAACAAGTTCCAGTCCTGTATCCTGCACGAAGGCAAGCTGTACGGCAGCGACCAGACCGCCCTCAAGTGCGTGGACTTCATGACCGGCAAGGAAATGTGGTCCAAGCCGCGACTCAAGAACGGGACGCTCCTCCTCGCTGACGAGCACCTCGTTTTCCTCACCGAGGGCGGCCAATTGCAGATTGCCAAGGCTTCGCCGGACGACTTCGTCCCTTCGCTGAAGGCGGACATTCTTACGGGACGCTGCTGGGCCCTCTCCGCCCTGCACGGCGGGCGCCTCTACGCCCGCAACCTCGAACGCGTGGTCTGCTTCGACCTGCGCGAATAACGCTGGGCGAATAACGCTGCTGAGAAAATCAGCGGCCGACCCCTCTCCCTTGCAGTGAGAGGGGCAGCTGTGAGGATAGAACGCGCTGCCACGAAGACACGCTGTGCCGAGAATCCTTTCTCGGCACTACCCGTTCGGGATTCCCATCCCACCCTTCGTATCGTACCCCATATGCGACGGGATCGTGTGACCATGCGCCCAGGTAGCAGGAGTTACGGGACGTACAGGGGACGGATGCGACACGGCTTCACCCTGGTGGAGCTGGTGCTCAGCATGGTCGTCATGACCATCCTCATGGGCGCAATGGGTTCCGCTCTCGTGCTCGCCTCACGCGCCATGCCGGACGATCAATCCGCCGCCGTGCTCTTTCGCCAAGGCGCCCAGACCGTGGAGCAGGTCCTCGATGAGCTGCACACCGCCCAGTCCCTGACCGTCAAGACCGCTACAACGGTTCTATTCACCGTCCCGGACCGTAACAGCGACTCGACCGCGGAAATCATTCGCTACGCGTGGTCGGGTACGCCCGGACATGCACTCACGCGGCAGTACAACTCCCAGACCGCGGTGGACGTGGTCGAGAATGTGCAGCACTTCGAAGTTCGATACACCGATGACCTCATCGACGGCGTCTCGCGAACCACGGAGATACGGGTCATTCTTCAGGCGGGTACCGACTCCGACGGTCGGGTGGAACTTGCCACTCACATTCTTAATCAACCGCTGGCGAATTGAGGAGGCTATGTCGCACGCAGAACCATTCGTGAATGCAGGTTCCGCCTCTCACCGGGCGCCCCGTCGTCGAGCGTTCACGCTCCTCGAAGCTGCCTTCTCCACGGTGTTGGTCGGCGGCCTCGTCGTCGTCTCGCTGGGAACGGTCGGGTCGGCCACAGTCGCCACCCAGGCCACGAACGATGCCGCAGCCGCAAAGATGCTCGCCGCCTCACTCTTGTCGGAGATTCTGCGCTTACCTTATGAAGAGCTGACGGAAACACCCGTCTTTGGTCTCGAACTGCTGGAGAGCGCCCTGAATCGTACGACCTTCGACGACGTCGACGACTATCGCAACTGGTCGGAGTCACCGCCGAAATACCGTGACGGAACCGTCATTCCCGGATGCTCCGCCTACAGCTACAGCGTCACCGTCGTCAAGGCCGACCCCGACAACCTGGCAAGCCAGAAACTGGCCGACTCCGGGGTGAAGCGGATTGACGTTCGCGTCCTGAAAGCAGGTGTGGAGGTCGCCCGGATGTCAGCGGTCAAGACAGGCAACCCGCAGGGCGCTCCATTGCTGAACGAATTCTGATGTGGACCGTGTCGACAAAGTATGAGAAATCACGGCGCCGTGCCGGTGTGTACGTCGCCGTCCTCGGCTCAGCGATGATGACCACGGTCATCGGCCTGTCCGCGCTATTGCTCGTCCGCGCAGAGCGTCGAGCCGTGCAGGGAACCACGGACATGCTCGAGGCGAGGTTCTATGCCCAATCCGCAGTTGAGATCGGCCAGCACCGGATCCGCTCCGATTCCGACTGGCGGCGGACTTTCGCCAGTGGCCCCTGGCAGGCGAACGTCCCCATCGGCAAGGGAACCTTCACCCTGGAAGGAGTCGACCCGGTGGACGGCGACCTGTCCGACTCACTCGCTGATCCTATTTTGCTTACCGGTACGGGACGGGCAGGCGGCGCCACCTACAAAGTGCAGGCCAAGCTGCTCCCCTTGACTTCCGCCGTCGAGGCGCTCGCCGTGAGCGCCCATAGCGGCGGAAACCTCACCTTCAACACGGTGAACGTCTCCTCGACCCAGAAGGTCAGCTCCAACGGCTCGGCGACGGCCTCCGGATCAATGATTTCGTGCCCTGTGGAAGCCGTCGGCGCCATCACCGGATCGACCTACCTTGCGGCCAGGACGACCGGCATGGCGGCGCGCTCCATGCCCGATGCCACAGTTTTCGATTACTACCTCACCAACGGCAGCGCCATCAGCTACGCGAGCGTCCCCAGCGCTCAGGGAAAGAAGACCATCGAGCGGCTGGTGCTCAGTCCCAGCAGCAACCCCTACGGGGCGACGAACACGGAAGGTATCTATGTGCTCGACTGCGCTGGCGGCTCGGCCCGTCTTCGAAACGCCAGGATTAACGGGACGCTCGTGGTCATCAATGCCTCGGCGTTCTCGGTCGAATCCTCCGTCTCTTGGGAGCCGGCGGTGACGAACTATCCATCATTGTTGGTGCGCGGCAACCTGGATTTGAACTACACCAACGCGGTGCTCGCCGAGACCTCCAGCAACGCCAACTACAATCCTCCCGGCTCCCCGTACGCCGGGCTCACCGACACGGACGTTCTCGATTCCTACCCCTCGCTCATCAAGGGGCTGGTCTATGCCTCCGGTGCGATCACGACCAACAATACGGCCACGATCCAAGGCGTGCTGGTGGCCGGAACGACCATGGCGATGGCGGGCACCGTCTCCCTCACCTACGCCGATACCTTCTACACCAACCCGCCGCCCGGATTCGGCGCCGCCACCACCGCCATGCAGCTCAGCGCCGGGAGTTGGAAACGCATCGTCGACTGAGCCGCGGGTCCATCCGGTTCGCGATGGATGCTACCATTTCGCTACAACACCGCGGCGAGCCTGACCCACCTTGCT
>SBAX01000473.1 GCA_005240095.1 Phycisphaera mikurensis | reverse complement strand
GTCAGAATCACCGAAGCTCAGGCGCAGCTTCCCCAACTCGTCGATTCCCTGTCCGGCAACGGCGATATCCTCATTACGCGGAACGACACGCCCGTCGCCCGGTTGGCGCCGCCGGACGCCCGCCCCAGCCTGCGGGCGATTGAGCCGGTCTCCGTTGGCGCCGTCCTGGTCCCGCCCTCCCTTGATGACGACCTCCTTGACGAGATGCTCGCCTGATGATCGGCGTGGACACATCCGTCGTGGTGCAGCTTGAGATCATCGAAATACCCGGTCATCGCCGTGCACACGAGCTTCTCCGCAGCGAGGTACTGGATCGCGGCGAAGAGCTGGCCCTGGCCCCGCAAGTCCTGACCGAGTTCCTCCACGTGGTCACCGATCCCCGCCGCTTTCAGCGCCCGCTTACCATGGAGCAGGCGCTGCTTAAGGCGCGTTTCTGGTGGCAGGCGCGTGAGGTTCGCCACCTGTACCCTTCTGCTGAATCTACTGCCTTGTTTCTGATTGGCTCTCTCAGTTCGGCCTGGGTCGAAAACGACTGCTCGACACGTACTTGGCGGCCACATTCTGGACGCAGGGCGTGCGCCGGCTTCTGACGTCCAACGCGCGTGACTTCGCCGTTTTCGAGCGTTTTGATATTCTCACGACGTAGCACGGACGGTGATGGTGTTCCTGGCTTCGAAAGCTCTATAAGAAGCGGAAGTGGTGCTGCTCGTTTTTCGTGTACCATTACCAGAATGCGCACCATCGTGGGATCGCCATCATCGCGGAGCCTCGCCATCACGGGAGGCGGGCTTTTTCGCTGTAGTGTCGGTCGGTGGAGCCGGGCGTCGTCCTGCGCAACCCTGCCGATGGTCTCGTTGTCCTGGGCACGCGGGCGGCCATCTTCTTCTGTCCGTGGTGTGGGCAGAACCTGCATCGATGGTACGACCGAGTCTTCGATGAAATGGTCAACACCCAAAGAGGAGATCGAGGCCACTACGAATCGGTGATTCACCGCCGCGCGCGAAAACAGCGACGATGTTTAGGCAGCGGGTGCCTGGCAGTACGGGCCAGAGGGCGGTGACGGTGCAGTTCCAGGCGAACCGCTTTCTGCCTTGGTCAACCGGTCAACGTAGAGGTGACTCCGAGTGGTTTTCGGATACAATGCCTTCTGACCCTGGCAGTCCTCGGTGGGTGATGAAGCGCGTTCCTTCCAATGCACTTTCGCGGCAGCGGGTCGCATTTACGGGCAAGCTGCTCTCTCTGCCCCGCAGCCAAGCCGTCGAGTTAGTCCGCGCTTCGGGAGGGCAGGTCGCAACCAGTGTCTCCCGCCGAACAACGGTTCTCGTTGTGGGCATGGGCGGCTGGCCCCTGCTGCCCGGTGGGGAAGTCAGCAGCGCCCTGCGACGCGCCGAGGAGCTCAATCGGCGGGGAGCGAGCATCCGGATCATCTCCGAGGGGGAGTTCCTGGAAGAGGTCGGCGAGAAGCCTCGCGGTCCGGCACTGGAGAAGCACTACACCGCGGAGGAGATTTGCGGACTCACGGGCGTCACGCAGGAGAAGCTGCGACGATGGGAACAACTCGGCCTGATTCGCTCCAGCGGCGGGCGATTCGACTTCAAGGACCTGATCTCTCTACGTACGCTCACGGAGCTCATTGAGAGCGGCGTCCGCCCGGAGGTCATCAACCGCAGCTTGAAAGGTCTGGCTTCTGTACTGCCGGGCACCGACCACCCGCTGACCCAGCTTCAAGTCGTCATGGCCAACTCGCAGACCCTGATGGCCGAGCTGGACGGCTGCCACATCACCGCCGAAGGGCAGTTCATGCTCGACTTCGATGGCGCGGCCGGCGGTGGGTCGGACAATCTGGAATGGTCCGCTGCCGAACCCGAGGATGCCGATGCGTGGCTGGATCGGGGCCGTCACGCGGAAGAGAATGAGGACTTCGAGCTGGCGGCCGACGCGTATCGCAGGGCCATTCGCCTCGATCCAAAGGGCGCCGCCGGGTTTTTCAACCTGGGCAATGTCCTTCGTGCTCAGGATCGTCCCGACGCGGCCCTCGAACTCTTCCGCCTGGCCGTGGTTCTCGATCCGGCGCTCGGCGAGGCCTGGTACAACATCGCGGACATTCATGAGGAACAAGGCCGGCTGGCGGAGGCGGTCGAGAACCTCAGGCAATCCATCTCCACCTGCCCCGCGTTCGAAGACGCCTATTACAACCTCGCCCTGTGCTTCGAAAAAATGGGGCAGCGGCAGGATGCCCGGCGCTGCTGGTCGGAGTACATCCGGCTCGACCCGGTAAGCGATTGGGCGAACGTGGCACGCCTTCACCTGGCCGCGAGGTAGCTGAATTGCCTGCCAAGCGATCCGTTCCCCTCGAGGAGTACCGGCGCAAACGGGACTTTCAGCGCACGCCCGAGCCCAAGCCCAAGAAAAAGGCCTCGGCGACCGGGCGCCTGTTCGTCGTACAGAAGCACCGGGCTCAGCAACTGCACTACGACTTCCGGCTCGAGCTCGACGGCGTTCTGCTCAGTTGGGCGGTGCCCAGGGGGCCCAGCCTGGACCCTTCGGAAAAGCGGCTGGCGGTGCAGACCGAGGACCACCCCATTGAGTACGGGGGTTTCGAGGGCGTCATTCCCGAGGAGGAGTATGGCGGCGGCACGGTGATGCTGTGGGACCGGGGGGAGTGGTCTCCGCTGGGAGAAGCGCAGAGCGACTTGGAGAAGGGAACGCTGAAGTTCAAGATCGAGGGGCAAAAGCTGCGGGGGGCGTGGACCCTGGTGCGCCTCAAAGAGAAAGGAAGTCCCACGAGGAATTGGTTGCTCATCAAGGAACGGGACGGCGAAGCGATGAAGGAAGACGCCTTCAGCATCATTGATGAGGAACCGTTCAGCGTGGTCAGCGGGCGCACGATCGGCGAAATCGCCGCGGCCCGCGATCGGACATGGACTGATGGAGGCGCGGCGGAAGTTGCCTACGAAGCGCCCCTTGGTTGGCGGCGAGGGCTGTACCGGCGGATCGACCTCGGGGCGAGCACCGCCGCCGGGGCAAGAAAGGCCAGGGTGCCGGGCCCGCTGAGTCCCATGCGCGCCAAACTGGTGAAGAGCGTGCCGGAGGGTGACGGTTGGATTCACGAGATTCTCTTGGAAGGCAGGCGCGTCTGGTGCCGGCTCTCGGAGCAGTCGGTTTGGTTGAGGTCCGCAACAGGCGAGGATTGGACGGGGAAGCTGGCGCACATTGCCCGCGCTTTGGGGCGGCTTCCCGTTGCCTCCGCGGTCCTCGACGGGGTGGCGGGCGACGGTCCCATCGAGCCCGAAGGCGATGATCTACCCGAGGGGCGGCACGGTGACTTGCGGTATCACATCTTCGATATCCCCTTCAGCGATGGCTGTGACCTGCGGTCCACGCCCTTAGTGGAGCGCAAGGCCATCCTCCACACGCTTCTCGAAGGCGCGGACAATCCCCTGGTCTACTGCGATCACGTTGAAGGGCATGGCGATGTCGTGCTGGCCGAGGCCAGGCGTCTGGGCGCGCCGGGAATTGTGAGCAAACGGGCGGTGTCAAAATACGCTGCGCGCGGCGGGGCGGATTGGGTGGTCGTGCATCTCGAAAACCGCGCCGAGGCCCAGACGACCAGAAGACCGCGGGCGGCCGCCGACGAGCCGGAGGTCACGGTTGCGGGCGTCAAGCTGACCCACCCTCGTCGAATCCTCTACCCGGAGGAACGCGTCACCAAACAGATGCTGACGGAGTACTATGAGGCCGTCGCGCCGCGGATGCTGCCCTTCGTCCGCAAGCGGCCTCTGAGTCTCTACCGCTGCCCGGGTGGAATCGAGAAGGAGTGCTTCTTTCAGAAACAGCTTGGGGAGATGTCCTCGAAACACCTTCGGGGAGCGAAAGTCGACGACGAGCCTTACGTGGTGCTCCACGACGCCGGCGGGTTGGTTACGTTGGCCCAGTGGAATGTGCTGGAGATTCACACGTGGGGTTGTCGGGAGAGTGACTTGGACCATCCGGACCAGATGGTCTTCGATCTCGACCCTGGGCCCAGCGTGTCTTGGGAGCTGATCGTCGAAGGGGCCAAAGGACTGCGCCTGTTGCTCGAGGAGTTGGGGCTGAAGAGCTTCGTCAAGACTTCGGGAGGAAAGGGCCTTCACGTCACCGTGCCGCTGGCTCGGCGACAGGACTGGGATGAGGTCAAGGACTTCGCCGCACGCGTGGCCCGCAAGATCGTCGAAGTGGCCCCCAAGCACTTCACGGTTTTCATGAGCAAGCCGGAGCGCCGCGGGAAGGTCTTCATCGACTACTTTCGTAACCATCGCGGCTCAACCTGTGTTGCCCCCTACTCGACGCGGGCTCGACCCGGCGCGTTTGTGTCCTCCCCAGTGACCTGGCAGGAGCTCGACGGCCTCCAGCCACGTTTCCATATCTTCCAGGCACTGGACAGGCTGAGTGAGCCGGAGGACCCATGGCAGGGGTTCTTTGAACTCAAACAGGGTATCTCGAGCGACGCCTTGAGCTGGCTGCGAGGGTGATGTGAGTACGATCGAATGGTCAACCCTTTCCTTCTACTGGGAGGTTACGTCATGTTGTTTGAGATGTACCGATTCTTCCGGGGAATCTTCGGGTACGGCAGCGCGAAGCGAGATCAGCGCGAGCTGAGGCAGGAGTTCGAGACGGAAGTGAAAGTGCAGCGGGCGTTGTCGGAGGGTGCCGGGCATGCGCTGTCGCGGCTGGAACGCGAGATTCGCGCTGCGGAGCAGGAGGACAAGGGTGGCTGACACCGCGGAACGCCGATCAGCCAAGGGAATGAGGCATATCGATTGATCCCGCCGCGGCGGGACAGGCCTTCCAGTCCGGGCGGGGCGGTTCGATGAACCATGAAAAAAACCCGCTGAACCGGGCCTATCCGAGCTGGACGTCGGCAGCGTATAATGTGCTGGGGGGCGAATTGGATTCGACCGGGCGAGTTGAAGGGACGGTCGCGTGCCGAGGTTGTCAGGAGGCCTCGTAAAACACCTGGCAATAAACCTTACATGGCGATTACAACTACGCCATGGCTGCCTAGAAGTAGGTAGCCCGCCGACCGGGTGACGTCCACTAGCCCGCGACGCGTCGATTAGTGGGCTGGCGGCGGCATGACGCCTGACCATGCGGCCGTGAGAAACTGTCGGGCTGGGGTTTGCGGAAGCCCGTCGGCCGGCGCTCGCGAACCCGAGATCAAACGACCGACTACGCACGTAGAAGCCGCCCGGACGCCGTCGCGGGACGGGGGTTCGATTCCCCCCGCCTCCATTGCGTAACGCGTTGTGGATCAATGGGTTACGTCTCTGAAAAACCGTGTCCCCAGTTAGTCCCCAGTAAAACGGTCAGGCCCGGGGCTTTTCTGGGGTAGCAACGCGTCATCGATTCCGCTGTCGAACTTCTCGTACTCGGCATGGAATGCGAAGCGGTCCAGTCCACGATAATGGTCGTGGATCGGGTCGGCGGCGTGCCCCATGGCGAGCTTGGAGACTTCCCGGCGAATCTTGCTCACGTGGGCACGGGTGCGGTGGTAATGCCGCAACCAGTGCCAGCGAATCAGCGACCAGGGTTGACCGGTTCGAGGATGCTTGGTCGCCAGGACGCTGGCCGCGACCGCGTAGCGCTTCAGCCTTTCGAGGGTCTTGTTCTCGGCGATCTGGTTGCCGACGGAGTTGACGAAGACCCAGTCGGACGGCTCGCCGAGTCCCATGGAACCGATGACGCGGGCGAGCCGGTCCGAAATGTGAATCGGCCGACGGGCGGCACGGCTCTTGGGAATCCATAGACCCTCTCGGTTGAGGCATCGCTTCCGCAACTCGGGACGGACTCGTTTCGGATCTGGCCGCTTCACGTCCAGGATGATCTCTCGCTCCGCCAAGTTGATGTCACCAACCTGGAGGAACTGAAGTTCCTGGAATCGGAACCCGCCCTCGCAGACGAAGACGATGAGGTTCACGATCTGATGATCCCCGGCCGGATGCGCCCTCTCGATGACGGCGTTCACCTGGTCGGGGTAGATGGTCGGCGGCGGAAGCGTTTGGTGCGCGAGGCGGTCCAGCTCGGCCTGCCGGCCGGTGGCAGCCGGATTGAGACCGGGCATGAGCTTTCGCTTGAAGATGACGTACCCGAAGAAGTTGTGCACGGCGTCCAGGTAGTGGTTGGCCGTGGCGGCGCTGGCGCCGCGTTCGCCGCGAAGAAAAGCCTGGAACTTTCTCAACATCTCCGGCGTGACATCCTGCACAAACAACAACCGTCGCTTCTCCATCCATCCGTTCAGGCAAGCAAGCCTGCCCTTGAGCTTGGAAACATAATCCTGAGTTCGGCCCAGCGTCTCGATGTACTCCAGAAAGCCATCGACGACCGGGCCGATGGGCGTCCGCTGAAGCCCGCGCTCCTTCTCTGGGTACAGCCGCTGCTTGAAAAGCTCCTCGCTCTTGCGGCTGGCCACGAGGCGAGCGAACGATAGATCCGTCTGGCCCGTGCTCTTCGTGAAGCCCCGTCGGCGAGACCGCGGCGCGATTCCGTTGACTGTGCCGGTTCCCGTTTCGACTTCCCAATACATCTGCCAAAATGGGCTTCGAGGGCTGACGAAGAGCGTGACCTCTCCGACGCGTTCGCATTTGATCCAACGATTGGAACGACCCTCCTTTCTCGCCATGCGTCACCTCCTGTCTCCGGAGATGCGCGGCTTACGGCGAAACTCAATCTGACCACTCTTGATCCCGTTGAGCCATCGAATCAGCTCGGGCAGCCGGTGATACCATCGATTGCCGAGCCGAAAGCACGGGATACGAGTGTACGCGCGCTCCTGGCACCAGTCCACGATGGTCTTGGGGGACTTGCCGAGCACGCGGGCCAGATCGAGCGAGGTACAAGGGTCGGGGAGGCTTGAAAGGTCCGTTCGAGCCTCGGACGGGAGCGTCGTCAGGGGGGAATCGATGGGAGCGGTGGCGTGTTCGGGGGTCATCGGGGACGCTCCTTCCCTGGGGTTCGGTGGTGAGGGCGACACCCGGCCGCCGTATCGTTGGGTGCTCAGGTAGGGCCGCTGGTGGCCGCGGTGGGCAACTGCATGCCGATCCGCAGGCCGACGAAGTCCCGGAGCCTGGTGCGCAGGCGTTCCGGATCGCCGAAGTCGCGGCCGAGCGGATGCAGCCGGTACTCGATGCATTCCGCGACGGCCGTGAGATCCTCGGCCGAAAGCCGGAGTTCCTCGTGCCAGAGGTCGGTGTACGTTGCTTCATGCACGAGGAGCAGTGCTACGGTGATCGCGAACATTTCGGCATCCGTTGGCCATGCGTCGCGAGTATCCGCGTGAAAGAGACCGCTTTCGGTGAGGTCGTACAGGAGCATGGTTGCAATCCGCCCTAGCTGGCGGCTGTTCAAGGGCCCTTCGCCGAGGCCTCCCCTTCGCTTTCGCGGAGGGTCAGAAACTCGAACGTCCTGGACACGACCAACGCGAGCTTCGGAAGTTCGTCGGGTCGGAAATAGCAGTACAGCGCAAAGTTGCTATCCAAACACGAGCGGATTCGATGGAGGTCGATGCCGCGTCGTGACAGTTCTTTGATCGTGGCCCGCGTG
>SBAX01000070.1 GCA_005240095.1 Phycisphaera mikurensis | reverse complement strand
TTGGGGTTGACGGGCGAAGCGCCCAAGGCTGGATAACTGCCGCCAAGATCGACTTCCGCCGCAAGATCGACCACGGGCGCGAGGGCCGGATCAGCCGCGTTGGATGATCGCTCACAGCCGATTCGAGTTGTACGCTCGATCCTGCCGACGTTGAAAACTGTTCCATCCCGAGCAACGGCGAATGTTGTGGGGATGTCGAGGCTCCCCGCCGCGCTCACGGGGCTAAAAGTTAGACCGGTGTCGATCGATCGCCAGAAGGCACCACCCGCAAAGGCCAGGTAGACGTTGCCATCTCCTAGCCCGCCACTCTGATCGATCGTGATCCATGGCTTGTCTGCGAAGCCCTTCGCTACCTGGATTGGAGTATCCCACGTTACTGCGCTGTCGAAAGACTTAAACAAACGCATCTCATCGAAGTTGATAGTGAGGTAGTAGAACACCCCTTTGGAATCGGCCGCGAGGACGGGATCTGACCCGAAGACGCCGGTATCCAGGACGCCGGGGAACGTCCAGGTTGCACCGCTGTCGTGGCTATACGCCCAGCCAGCTTGTCGGAAGTCCGACTCGACGCTGTCGAATTGCCGCCAGCCGATCACGATGCGGCTGGGATTGGTCGGATCGATGGCGATGGACGGCTCGTTGGCGGCGTCACCAGCGATGTTGCAGCCGCTCGCGTCGACGTTGACCTGCATGCTGACGAACGAATCGCGGATCCACGGCCCGCAGTGCTTGGTCGATCCGACCAGTCGGTACTCGCCGGGCGGACGGTATTGGTCGCGTGGTTGTGCCTCGTGCGGGTTGGCTGGCTGGCCGGGGGCGGCGGGGAGCCAAAGGAAGAGCACGAAACATGAAAGGAGCATCCACCGCCCTCCATTTCGGAAGCACCCCAATATATCAGTTTGGCCGTTCGGAGATCAACGCGGTTCCCAGGGCCGCAGCCGATAAGCGCCGACCGGCCGGGCAGGCGTGGCGTGCAGCGCAGGAAGTCTGGCGGTGCGTCGGCGATCATCGAGACCCCACCCATCGCTGGGGCGATGGATGGGGCACCCGGCACGCCGCCGCAAGGTCCGGCTTCTATGCCGCTCTTTCAGAGCTGGTGTGTGTCGGCTCGCATTTCCCCAGGGCGTTGCCGTGGGCTGTTTTATTGGCGGCCTTTCAGGCCTGACGGGGGCGCGCCAGCAAACCGCAAGCGCGCGGACTGCGGAGTGTCGCCCTGACGGTCGATCGTGCAAAGGGCAAGCCCGTTGAAACGGGCTACGTTTCGAAAGAAAAAGCAGGTGTGGTTTGCGGTCCGCGGACCAGCCGTCAAACGGCTGGCCTACAACGAGGAAGCCCCGTGAACGGGGCTGTTGCCGAGAGACACGCTCGCGCGACGCGCGCGGGGCCAGTGTCCGTGGGCTCGCGCCCACGGCTCTGAGAAGGCGAGGTGTACGTGGCGCGATGGATGGGGTGCCCGCACAGCGGCAAGCGGGCCGTACAGAGTCTTGGGGCTGATCGGCATACGATCATCGAACACCCAGCCATTGCTGGCGCGATGGATGGGGCACCCGCCGCGGACGAGGGTGTGTCGAGACTCAAGCCCGCTCCTTAACAGTCGTGGTACTGACCGCTGGGCGGTACTGATCCTCCGCTCGCTTACGGTCCGGGCTCGGTGTGGCGGGCCGACATTGCCGGTATACTGCGGGGCGTTCACACAGGAGATCAGGCGATGAGCGCAGATGGCGGGTGGTATTACGTGAAGGACGGGCAGACGCATGGGCCGGTGGCGCGGGCGGATCTCATTTCGGCGCTGCCTAATGCGCATGGCGAGGCGACGCTGGTGTGGGGGCCGGGGGTGAGCGAGTGGACGGAGGCCCGCCATGTGGTGTCACTGGGAGTGACACCGGGATACAGCGAGGCGCCGCCGCGCCCGCCGTCGGGGCGGCGGTCGGACGAGATCGAATACGAGCTGTTCGGCGACGACATGCAGTTCGTGGAGATCGCCCTCGATCCCGGCGAAGTGGTGGTGGCCGAGGCGGGGATGATGATGTACATGTCCGAGGGCGTGCAGATGCAGACCGTCTTCGGCGATCCCAGCAGGAACGAGGGTTTCTTCGGCAAGCTCGTCGAGGCCGGCAAGCGGATGATCACCGGCGAGTCGCTGTTCCTGACCACGTTCGGGGCCATGGGTGCCAGCCGAGAGCAAGTGGCGTTCGCCTCGCCGTATCCGGGCAAGATCATTCCCATGCACCTCGACGAACTGGGAGGCGAATTGATCTGCCAGAAGGATGCGTTTTTGTGCGCGGCGCGGGGGGTGCAGATCGGGATTGCGTTTCAGAAGCGGATCATGGCCGGGCTGTTCGGCGGGGAGGGCTTCATTCTCCAGCGGCTGACCGGTGACGGGCTGGCCTTCGTTCACGCGGGCGGGAATTCATCGGCGCGAGTTGCGGGCAGGTGAGACGCTGCGACTGGACACGGGCTGCCTGGTGGCGCTGCAACCTTCGGTGGACTACGACATCGAGTTCACCGGCGGGATCAAGAACACCATCTTCGGCGGTGAGGGGTTGTTCCTGGCGACGCTTCGCGGACCGGGCATCGTGTGGGTGCAGTCGCTTCCCTTTACGCGTCTGGCGGGGAGGATTCTGGCGAATCTGCCGATGCGCGGGCGGGGGAAAGACGAGGGGTCGCTGCTGGGGACTTTCGGGAACCTCTTCGAGGGCAGAGGGTAGGCCGGGGCGCTCGGCGGTCCGCACGGACAAGCAGAGCTTGTCCGTGCCACCCGTTGTGCAAAGCACTGCTCACCCTTGACCGCTGGGTCAAGGGCAGGCGGCGCAGTGGCACATTTGCATGGAACGAAAGCACTGCTCACAGAGCGGTGGCACGCTCAAGGGAATTCAAGTCCACAGCAGGTCAGATGGAGGAACAAATCGATGAAGAAGGTGGTCGGGTTGTTGGTTCTGGCGGGTGTGGTGGTGGGGATGTGGTGGGGGGCGAGCAAGGTCACGACGCAGGACAGCTTCCTGGTGTCGCTGGCCTTCGGGTTTCCCAAGGATGATGAGATCGAGATGCACGTGGTGATCAGCATGGGGATGACGGCGCTGGAGGCGCCGCGGCTCGATCCGCTGAAAGGGAAAGTCAACTGGGAGGGATGGGTGACGGATCATTTCGAGCTGCGGGATCCGGCGGGAGAGGTCGTGCAGTTGTTCTACAAATCGGGAAGCGACGTCATCCCGGGAAACAAGATCCGCGGGGCGGCGGAGGGGTACCTGTTTGCCAGGGTGAAGAAGGGCGTGGAGTATACGTTGGACTACACGCCGAAGCGGGCGGAATCCACGCACTTCACGCACACATTCACGGCGCCGTCGGCGGATGTTCCCGTGGAGACGCCGGCGTTCAAGCGGGCGTGAGGAAGCGTGCGGCGGCGATTGTGGGAGGGCGAGGCTCCTGCCGAGCCGTCGGTCACCAAGGCAGGTGATTCAGTTCACCTTGGTACGGCCATTGCTCCGCGCGCTCTACCAAGCCATGACGGACCGGATTGTTAACGACATACTCCCATTTGGCGTCGTAGCTCTCCGTTCTTCGAAGCCGAGAATCCCAATGGTCCGGTTGCCAGCGCCCGCGGACCGTCGGTCGATGTTTGGTGAATTGGGATTTCCAGTAGCTGACCCAGGCGTCAAAACCCGCGACCAGCGACCCCGGCCCCGCGAACAGGTGGATGTGGTCAGGCATGATGACGTAGCGGCCCACCAGCCACGCGGTCGCTTGGGACCAGACTTCTCGAAGAACGTAATGATTCTCCGGCGTAGCGAGCCAGGGTCGGCGATCCTTCGTGCACACGGTAAGAAGAACAATGGTTGGCTCTTTGAACTGCTCCCGCACGCCGTGTGACGGATGAGTCCTTTTCGGAAGCCGTTTCGGGTTCGGTGTTGTCATGATCGTGCACCAATCGAAGCGGACTTCAAACGGCTCGGCAGGAGCCTCGCCCTCCCGTTCGCGGCTCGGCAGGAGCCTCGCCTTCCCATTCACGGCTCGGCAGGAGCCTCGCGCTGCTTCATTTCGGCAGGGGCTTGATGGTCAGGAACAATTCGTCCAATTGTGCCTTGGAAACGGTTGAGGGGGCGTTGGTGAGGGGGCAGACGGCGCGCTGGGTTTTGGGGAAGGCGATGACGTCGCGCAGGCTGTTGGCGTTGGCGAGCTTCATCACCCAGCGGTCCAGGCCGAAGGCGATGCCTCCGTGCGGCGGAGCGCCGAAACGCAGGGCGTCGAGAAGGAACTCGAACTTCTCCTTGGCTTCTTCGTCCGAGATTCCGAGGATCCGGAAGACCTGGCTCTGCACGTCCTTGCGGTGGATACGGATGCTGCCGCCGGCCATTTCCGTGCCGTTGAGGACGAGGTCATAGGCTTTGTCGCGGACCTTCCCGGGGTCGGTCTCCAGCATGTGCAGGTCCTCATCGAGCGGCGCGGTGAAGGGGTGATGGGTGCTGGCCCAGCGCTTCTCCTCCTCGTCCCAGGTCAGCAGGGGGAAGTCGATGATCCAGAGGAGGTTCCATTGGTTCTCGGGGATGATGCCGAGGATGCCGGCGACGCGGGTGCGGATGTGGTGCAGGTACTTGCAGACGTCGGCGTATTTGCCGGGCATGAAGAAGACGGTGTCGCCGGGTTTGGCGCCGACAGCCTGACAGAGCTTGGCCGCGATCGGCTGGAAGAACTTAGCGATGCCGGTCTGGAACTCGATCCCCGCGGCACCTTGGGCCACCTTGGTCAACGGCAGGCCGGCGCCGCCCATGCCGCGAAGCTCTTCGGTCAGGCCGTCGGTTACTTTGCGGGTGAGCTTTTCTCCGCCGGCGACGATGCACTTGACGACGCCGCCTGCGTCGATGGCGTCGCGGAAGACATTGAAGTCGAGGCCGCGGACCAGCTCCGTGACGTCCCGCAGCTCCAGACCGAAGCGGGTGTCGGGGCGGTCGATGCCGAAGCGCTCCATGGCTTCGTGCTCGGTCATGCGGGGCAGCGGCAAGGGAATGTCGAGCCCCATCGCGTCCTTGAAGATGCGCTTCACGCAGCCCTCGACGACGTTCATGACGTCCTCGCGCTGCACGAAGGCCATCTCCATGTCGAGCTGGGTGAACTCCGGCTGGCGGTCGAGGCGCAGGTCCTCGTCGCGGAAGCAGCGGACGATCTGGGCGTAGCGGTCGAAGCCGGCGATCATGAAAAGCTGTTTGAAGAGCTGGGGCGACTGCGGCAGGGCGTAGAACGTGCCTGGACGCACGCGTGAAGGAACGAGATAGTCGCGGGCGCCTTCGGGCGTGGATTTCGTGAGGAAGGGCGTCTCGATCTCCACGAAGCCGTGCTCGTGGAAGTACTCGCGGATGGCCTTAGCCACCGTGTTGCGCAGGCGGAAGATCCCCTGCATCTCCGGGCGGCGCAAGTGCAGGAAGCGGTACTTGAGCAGCAGGTCCTCGCCGACGTCCAATTCGTCGTTGATCTGGAAGGGCAGGGGATCGCAGCGGCTGAGCACGTCGATCTCGGTGACCTCGACCTCGATCTCGCCCGTGGCGATTTTGGGGTTGGTCCATTCGCCGCGGCTGACGACCTGGCCGGTGACTGCGATCACGTCCTCGTTGTGGAGGGTGCGGGCGGCGGCATGGGCGGTGGACTTGTCCGGGGTGAAGCGAAGCTGAGTGATGCCGGTGTGGTCGCGGAGATCCACGAAGGTCATGCCGCCGTGGTCCCGCGAGGTATTTACCCAACCGGCGAGAGTCACGGTCTGGCCTACGTGGGCCTTCCGCAATTCCCCACACCGATGGGTCCGCTGGTTATAGGCTACTGCCATCGAGGCCATCCTGATCGAGGGTCTTTACTTGGCTCCTTGGCGCAAGTCGGGAGTTCTTTTAGATGCTTTCGCCTCTAAAGGCAACCTCATCCCGACACGCACGTTTTCGGGCAGTTTTCGGCTATACTTGGGTCGCGGGCATAGCGAGGACTACGGAGGATTCCATGGCCGATCGGCCTTTCGATGCAGTACTGATCGACTTCTACGGCACCATTGCCGCCGGGGATCGGGAGGCGGTGGAGGCCACGTGCCGGACGATCGTCGAGACGTTGGAGCTGCCGATCTCTGCGCCGGAGTTCGCCATCGTCTGGGGCGAGCGGTATTTCCAGACCGTCGGGTGCAGCAATCACGCATCCTACAGAACACTCTACGAGTGTGAGCTTACAAGCCTGCGGGAGACGTTGGCGACCTACGGACGGAACCCTGACCCAGCGACGTTTCTGGTGGAGCTGGAGGCGTACTGGCACGATCCGCCGGTTCATGAGGATGCGGTCGGGTTTCTGCGCGATCTGGATC
>SBAX01000035.1 GCA_005240095.1 Phycisphaera mikurensis | reverse complement strand
GCCCATCGACTTCTTTTTCCGATCGTTAGCCGAGGACCGGCAGGGCAAGGCCGTCGGCATCGTACTCTCGGGGAACGGGAGCGACGGCACTTGCGGCGTGCGGGCCATTAAGGGCGAGTCCGGCATGGTGATGGTGCAAAAGCCCACCAGCGCCAAGTTCTCCGGCATGCCGGAGAGCGCCATCGCCACGGGACTGGTGGACTTCGTTCTGGACGTCCCGGAGATGCCCGATCATCTTCTGGGCTACACCAGGGGCCCGTATCTCTCGACGCCCCCCGAGGCCCAGGCCGCCACGGCGCTCTCCCCGGAGGCGATGCGAAAGATCTTCGCCCTGCTCCGCTCGCGGACGGGAAATAGTTTTGCTTGCTACAAGACCAACACCGTTCGACGGCGCATCGAGCGTCGCATGGCCATTCATCAGTTCCATCGTGTCCAGGGCTACATCGATTATTTGGAAGAAAACCCCCACGAGATCGACCTTCTCTTTCAGGAACTGCTCATCGGGGTCACCAATTTCTTCCGCGATAGCGAGGCCTTCGCGGCGCTCTGCGAGGCCCTGCCCGATCTCCTCCGAAACCGGTCCGGCAAGGACCCCCTGCGGGCCTGGGTGGCCGGTTGTTCCACCGGCGAAGAGGCCTACTCCCTGGCCATCGTCCTGCGCGAGTGCGCCGAACACCTGGAGGAAGACTTGCCCATTCAAGTCTTCGGGACGGACCTGGACAAATCGGCGATCGAAAGCGCCCGCACGGGCTCCTACCCCGAGGGCATCGCCGTGGACGTCAGTCCCAAGCGTCTGGCTCGTTTTTTTGAAACGCGCGATCATGGCTTCCAGGTCAAGAAAGAGCTTCGCGACATGGTCGTGTTTGCCCCGCAGAACGTCATCACCGACCCCCCATTCACCAAGGTCGACCTGATCGCCTGCCGCAACCTGCTCATCTACCTCGATACCGAGGCTCAAAAGCGGATCCTGCCCATGTTTCACTATGCGCTGCGCCCAGGCGGTTTGTTATTCCTCGGCTCGTCGGAGGGCATCGGAGGATCGGACGGTTTGTTTTCGGCGGTGGACAAAAAATGGAAGATCTACCGTCGCCAACCGGGGCCCACCTCCACCGCCAACCTGGATCATTTTCCGCTGGTCGTAGGCCGCGACCATCCCCCGAAAGGCACGCCCGAGGGATTGCATGCTCAGGAAAGTCGTCGGCCGGGTCTCGCAGAGCTGATCGAAAAGGACTTGCTCCGCAAATACGCTCCTGCGAGCGTAACTGTCAACGAACGGGGGGACATCTTCTATATCCATGGGCGGACCGGGATGTACCTGGAGCCCGCGGCCGGGCAGCCCAGTCACAACGTCCTCCAAATGGCCCGCGAGGGACTGCGGCTGGAACTCGCCTCCGCCCTGCGTCGCGCCGCCGCGCAGCACAAGGAGGTGCGCCGTGGACCGGTCCACGTGAAGACCAACGGAGACTACGTCGCCGTGAACTTCGTGGTGCGCCCCGTCACCGAGCCGGAACCCGTTCGCGGGCTGTTTGTCATCGACTTTGACCCCGAGCGGAACAGCAAGTCCGCCTCCGCCAAGCCCGGGCGGCCGCTGCCCCGCGCAGCCGGTCGCATCCTGGAGCTGGAGAACGAACTGGTCCGCAGCAACGAGAGTCTGCAAAGCAGCATCGAAGAGGTCGAGACGACTAACGAGGAACTCAAGTCCGCCAACGAGGAGCTTCAGTCTACCAATGAGGAGCTTCAAAGCGCCAACGAAGAGCTGGAAACCTCCCGGGAAGAGATGCAATCCCTCAACGAGGAGCTTCAGACCGTCAATGTCGAGCTCCAAACGAAGATCGAGAGTCTCTCCCGAGCCAACGACGACATGAAGAACCTGCTCGACAACACCGACATCGGGATGATTTTCCTGGACAACGCACTGAACATCAAACGCTTCACCGAGCACGCCAGGAAAGTCATCCATTTGATTCCCACCGATCTCGGCCGCCCCATCAGCGACATCGCCTCGAACCTTACCTACGATGCACTCATCCGCGATTCGACGGCGGTGCTGCGAACCCTCGTTCCGAAGGAAACGGAGGTGCAGACCCACGACGGCGCGTGGTACCTCGTGCGGATCGTTCCCTATCGCGCTGCCGACAACGTGATCGACGGTCTGGTGATCACGCTCGTGGATGTGAGCCGCATCAAGCGCGCCGAGTCCGCCGCCCGGCGCCTGGCTCAGATCGTAGAATCCGCCGAGCACGCCATCGTCGGGCAGGACCTGGGCGGAATCATCGGCACCTGGAACCCGGCCGCGGTCCAGGTGTACGGATACGCCCCTGAAGAGATCATCGGTCGGCCCTTCGTGCAGCTGGTTCCAACCGAGAAAGCAAACGAGTACGAGTCCATCCGGACATGCGTGTCGCGCGGCGACTCGGTCACTGATTGGAAGACGACGCGGCGACGCAAGGACGGGCGACAGATCGCAGTGAACGTGACCGTGTTTCCGATCCGGGATGACACCGGGCGGGTCATCGGCGTGACTTCGATGGCCCGACCGATTCCAGCGCCCGCAGCGGAGCGCGACGGCACGCCGGCGGACGATTCAGCGGATGCGGCGCCGCGATCGAAGGCGGGACCCTTGTCATGACCGACATCTTGCCAAAGGCTTCCGGATCGCTGCCCGACGCTCACAAGCGACGAGGAGGTCCCCGCACGCCGCCGAGCCCAATGACCCGGCATGATCGCGAACGCCTCCCCAACGATTCGCAGGAGCCACAGGTCCAGCCTCCACTGGCGAACGCCGCTCACCCCATCGAGACTCACACGGAGCACCCTCGCGACCGCTTCCACGAACTCTTCGATGACGCGCCGGTCGGGTACATCACCGTGCGGGCCAATGGGCTGATCCGCGAGGCCAACCGCACCTTTGCGCGCATGCTGCGAATGCAGGCCGGCGACCTTCGCAACGTTCCCTTCACGCGTCTCATGGACGCCGATGATCAGGAAGTGTTCTATCTCTACCGCGCCAACGTCCTGGGCTCACCGTCGACGAGGCACTGCGAAGTGCGGCTCGTCGCCGCCGACGGCCGCCGCGTATGGGTTCAACTGGTCAGCACGGTGTCACAAAGTCACGACCCCTCCCAGCGCGAGTGGCGCATCGTCGTCACCGACGTAACCGAAAGGAAACAGGCTCAAGGTGAGTTGCACCGCCAGAGAGACCTTCTGGAAGCCGTCTTCGACAGCGCTCCCGCCATGATCGCCACCATCGATCTCGTTGGCGCAGTCCAACTCGCCAACCCGCGGTGGGAGGCAGCGCTCGGCTGGACGTTGAGAGAACTACAGGCCGAGCGGATGTGGTCGCGGCTCTTTCCGAATCGCCCTGCTCGAAACGCCGCCCGGGAGTTTGTTCGCGAGGCCACCGGGCGGTGGGAGGAATTCCGGGTCGCTACGCGATTCGGAGACGTCCTCGACCTTCGCTGCGCTGTTGCTCCTCTTTTCGGGAACTTGCGTCTCATCATGGCCCTGGACGTCAGCCAGCAACGCCAAGCCGAGGAGTCGATCCACGAACACCGCGAATCGCTCCGCCGCGTGGCCGGATTGAACACCATCAGCGCGATGGCCGCGGCCATCTCCCACGAGGTCAACCAGCCCCTCACCGCTCTGATCAACTATGCCACCGGCGCCGCCTATCGCCTGCGGGCTCTGCCCGGCGTTCCTCGTGACGCGCTCGAAGCCGTGGAGCACACCATCATTGAGGCCCATCGCACCGCGAACATTGTTCGCCACATCCGGGCCCTGGTGGCCAAACGCCACATCGAACAGACGCCGCTGGACCTTAACGCCGTCGTTGAGAATCTGACCCGCTTGCTTTCCACCGAAACCGCCCGCGCCAACGTCGCCCTTCACGTGGCGTGCCAGCCCGATCTCCCTGCCATCCCCGCCGATCGCGTGCAGGTCGAGCAGGTCATCGTCAACCTCGTGCAAAACGCGATCGACGCCATGGAAGGGACCCTCGATCGGCTTCGCGAGGTGATCGTGTGTACCCGGCTGACCGAAGGGCCCGCGATCCTCGTGTCCGTCATCGACCGCGGGCACGGGCTCTCGCCGGAGGTGAAACAAAACCTCTTCACCCCGTTCTTCACGACGAAGCCGTACGGCACGGGCATTGGTCTGTCGCTGTGTCTGTCGATCGTCGAAGCGCACGGGGGCCGCTTGTGGGCAGACCACAATCCCGAGGGTGGGGCCATCTTCCGGTTCACCCTGCCGCTGCCCCGCGAGGCGCGGCCATCCGGGACGGGCCACCTGCCGGTGGTCCAGCGGGATGACGTCGTTCAGCCGCTTGCGAAGGACAATGAAGGCGCGACAGCCCCCGAGCCCTGAGGACCGCTTCCTCAAGGCTCGGCTGATCGAGCTTCGCTCGCGTCGAGACTGGCGTCTTCTACTCGACCAACTGGATCGACTTCACGTTCTCCGTGGGATCAATTCCCACCGTGCTTAGGTCAAGGAATAGCGAGTACGTCCCGGAAGTTGTCGAACCCAGGGCTGTCGGGAAGAACTCGAAGATATCCTGGCTCGTGCCCGAAGCGCCCGTCACGCTGAAGCTGCCCACAGTCGAGAGCAGGATGGTGCCCGCGGAGGTCAAATCGGCGGCGTCTACGTCTTCGCTGGAGGACGTAGCCAGACCTACGTCGCTGCCGTCGAAATACATCTGGAAGCTGCCGGCCGTCGTCGTGCCGAAGCTCGTGGCGTAGAAGACGAGGATGTCTTCATCCTGACCGCTGACACCCGTAACGCCGAAAGCCCCCAGAGTGGAGAGCACGAGGTTTCCTTCCGACGTCACGCCGACTGCGTCCACGTCCTCGTCGTCCAAAGTCAGCCCGACGTCACTGCCGTCGAAGAGCATGGCAAAGGTGCCTGCGGTCGTCGAACCCAACGAGGTGGGCGTGAATTGCAGGACGTCGGAGTCATCGGTGCTGATACCGCCGATGGTACCGGCGGCCGTGAAGGAGAGCAGGATCCTCCCGTCCGACAGCAGTTGCAGAGCATCGATGGCGAAGGCGCCTACCCCCACGTCGCTGCCGTCGAAGATCCACGACCATGTCCCGGTGCCCAGGTCGTAGGCCACGATGTCCTCGTTGTTGACGGTGCCGACGCCGGGGATGACGGCGCTGTCCGCGAAGGTCATCCAGAGCTGTCCGCCGCCGCCGCAGGTGTCGGTGGATTCGTTGCAGGACTGCCCGCCGCAGGGGTCCGTCCCCGCCTGGCAACCGAGCGTCACGTTGCAGGTCTCGGCGCCGTTGCAGAAGAGGCCGTCGTCGCAGGCCGAGTTGTTGGCCACGTGGTCGCAGGAGTCGGTCGTCTCATTACACGAATCGGTCGTGCAGGAGACGCCGTCGCTGCAGTTGGGCGCTGTGCCCGCCTGACACGAGCCCGCGTTGCAGGTTTCCGCGCCGTTGCAGTACAGGCCGTCATCGCATTCGGCGTTAGTACTGCACCCCGCATCGCAGGGCCCAGCGCCTACCTCGGAGATAATCACAGACCAGGAATTGAGCGTTCCCACGTCGGGCGTGGCGCTGTCCCACACGCGAATGGTCCACGATCCCGAAGAGTTCTGACCGTCGAAGGCTGAAAGAACCTGATTGGGCGTGTAATTCGGCGGTGAGGTCAAGTTGGTGACGCATTGCGACTCGATGGGCGAGGTTCCCTCGTCATCCAGGGCGATGTTGCTGAAGTTGTCCGCGCTGCACCCAAAGCCCGATCCCGTGTAGCCGGGGCGATCGACGATCGTCACGGTGGTCGTGCCGTGCTGGAGCGTGACGGTCAGGTCCCCTACCCACGTGTGGGTGATGGTGTTGCGGACGTCCACATCGCCGATGGTAAAGGAGTCGGGCACGCTGATGGTATGGACTGCAGGGTTGCCCGATCCGCCACCGTCGGGGATGGTGAGGTTCGGCGACGCCGAATAGGTGTGGGAGATGCCCGGCGTGCCGGCGCAATCCGTCCCGTCGCCGAGGTAGGTCCCGCCGAGGGCGGTGCAGTTCGCCTGGGTTTCGATGGAGCATGACTGGCTGACGCAGCAGCCGCCCGTTGGCGTGACCGGCCCGCAGCTCCAGCTTGTCAGCACGCCCTCCGACCAGCAGTGCATCCGCCCGAATTGGTGCGGACTGAACTCGGTGTAGCAGGAATCCGGGGCATAGCCCATGTAGTTCTGGGGATCGGTCGCGCCCCAGGAGACACCGCTGCAGGAATCCGTTCCCCCTGGGGGTGCGCAGTTGTAGTTCGTGGGCGTGGGAGCGGTGTCGCCGGAGAAATCGCCCGTGGTGTCGCCGTTAAGGCCGTCGGCACGCTCATAGCAGGCCGAGCAGGCCGTGACCTCCGACACGCCGTGATGCGTGTGCCACAAGCCCACGCAATGCCCCACTTCATGCGTCAGGGTTTTTTGGCCGGCACCGAACCAGTTGTCGTCGATGATCAGGCCGCCCAAGTTGCCCAGGGCATCGGGGTCCCAGGGGAACGTACCCACACCCAGATACCCGGCCTGAATGTTTACCACGTAGACGTTGAGCTGCGTGGCGGGGCTGTCGGCGTAAGCGTTCTTCATCGCCGTTTCTTCGGAATCCGCGAACTGGCGGTACGTCGTGTTGTTGATGAACTCCGTCGTGTAGCAGAACTGAATCTTCGACGGGGCGAAATCGCTGTTGAGTTGGACCACCTGCGCATCCACGGCGGCCTGCGTGGCGGCGGGACTGGTGCCGTCGCTGTTGGCGAACACGTTGAAATGGATGCGCAGGTTGCGGACCGGTGTTGACCCGCCCGGAATCCACGAGTCACGCACGGAGGGCGTATCGCAGGTACCCTCGGTCGCGCAGGCCACGCCGGCTACTTGCCCGAAGCCTTTGGCCTCCCACGCAGCCTGGGTCTGGCACCACTCTTTGGCAGCGGCGCCTTTTCCGTGCATCACGGGTCGTCCAACGCCGGGGCGAGGCTTGCCGAGTTCTACTTCAGCCTCACGAATCGGCTCAAGCACTACGGTCCCCCCGGGCTCGCGGAGTTCCTGGCCCATCGCGGCACGATGGCACAGTGCCGCGACCATGAGAATGGATGTCCAAACCAATGGCCGACGAGAGGTGATTTGCACGGTTCGTTCCTCCGGTGAAAGAGTCGCGCGGCGACTCTATCTCCCTGCCCCGGCCGCGCTCGCGGCCTTTCTCAGTTGCATCAGTTAGAATTGCGGACGAGACCGGAACGTAACGCTCCCGTCCCTCGGCGCCTCGCCCGTGACCACTTGGCCCGAGAGGCTACCCAACCGGTCCGCCATTTACAAGAAAAAAATCGAAGCAGTTTTGGCTCCTGCGTTTGCACAACGCATCCTTGAACGAATGGCGTCCGCACCATACCGTACCTTCCGCGCGGTAACATGCCGCGATAGGAAGCAGCATATGGGCGGTCGGTCATTTCTTGCGGATCGGGTCAAGACCATCGGCGTATCGGGGATTCGCCGTATTTTCGACCTCGGGGCGCAACTCGCCGACCCAACCGATCTCTCCATCGGGCAGCCCGACTTCGCCGTGCCCGCGAACGTCAAGAAGGCGATGATCCGGGCCATCGAAGCGGATCGGAACGGATACACAACGACGCGGGGGTTGCCCGAACTACGGGCCCGGATCTCCCGCCAGCTCAAAGAGGAGTTTGATTGGGAGCCCGACGTGTTCGTGACGCTGGGCGTGTCCGGGGGGTTGGTGCTGGCCGCCTTGGCCTGTCTGAACCCCGGCGACGAGGTGCTGATCTCCGATCCCTACTTCGTGTCGTATCCGCACCTCATTCGACTGGCGGGAGGGGTGCCCGTATTTGTGGATACCTACGACGACTTCCAGCTCCATCCCGAGCGTTTCGCGAGCGCTGTCACTGCCAGGACCAAGATGATCCTTGTTGGCTCACCGGGCAACCCCACGGGAGTCGTGTATCGAGACGAGGACATTCATGCCCTCGCCGAACTGGCTCGCAAGCACGATCTGCTCATCGTCAGCGACGAAATCTACAACATGCTGACCTACGATGGTCCCAGCCCCAGTCCGGTGAAGTTCGCCCCGGAGCGAGCCCTTCTGCTTCGCGGCTACGGGAAGTCTTACGCCCTGACGGGGTGGCGGCTGGGTTTCGCGGCCGGCCCGGCCGACGTCATCACGGAGATGGCCAAACTGCATCAGTTCATGTACGTGTGCGCGCCGCAGCCGGGACAGTTCGGCGCCCTGGAGGCTATGGACACGGATATGTCGGCCCAGGTTGCGGATTATCGACGCAAGCGCGACCTGGTCTGCGGCCTGCTTGACGGCATCGTGGACTTTGTACGTCCCTCCGGCGGGTTCTACGTTTTCCCCAAGGTCCCCTCGAAGTACCAGAACGCCACGGAGTTCATCGCCGCCGCGATCGAGCACAAGTTCCTGGTCATTCCCGGTGAGGCGTTCAGCCGCAGGGACACGCATTTTCGCATCAGCTATGCGGCCGCGGATGACAGAATCCGCCGCGGGTGCGAGATTATCCGCACTTTGGCCAAATAGCGTAGACGCTCGCCGCCGCGCGTTCCGCTGACGCAGGGTCACGCGGACGTAACGCTCGACGAATCTCGCAACGTCCTCCCAATCAGTCGGTATCCGCAACTGGAACCGCCTTGCTCATTGGGCGTCCAAGACAACGCCGTGTGCCGCCGGCCCACGCCACGGGCGAGGACCGGCATGGCCGGTGTCTCGAACGGGAGGTCATCAAGATGCGAATCGCTCGGTTTTCTCGAATTGCAATGTGGTCGGTGATCGCGACTATGGCGGCAGCCGCCGGTGGCAAAGCGTCGGCACTCGATTCCCTCGAGACCCGAGGCCGCATCGACGAGGTCACGGTCTACCGCGGCCAGGCCCTCGTCACGCGATTCATCGAAGTTCCCGCCGGTGCCGGGTTGCGGGAGCTGGTGATCGGCGAGCTTCCGGATCAGATCGTTCCGGGAAGCCTGTTCGCGGAAAGTGCTGGCGGCGGCGAAGTACGGTCCGTCCGGTATCGTGTGCGGCCGCTGACCCAGGACGTTCGCGACGATGTCCGCAAGATCGATGAGCAGCTCCGCGATGTGGAAGACAGGCTGCGTGCCCTCGCCGGGCGCAAACAGCTCCTCGCGGAGCTTCGCACGTACATCGGCAACCTTGAGCAGTTCGCCGCTTCGACGGCAGGCGCCGAGCTCCATCACGGCGTTTTAAACGCGGACACGCTCAAGACCCTCACCCTGTTCATGTTCGAGCGCCGTGAGAGCCTCAGTGAGCAGGAGCACCAGTTGGCCCTGGCGCACCGTGACCTGGAGGAGCGTCGCGACGTACTGCAGCGCGAGCGGCAGGTGCTCACCGGCGGATCCACGCGAACCGCCCGCGAGGCGGTGGTTTTTGTCAATGTTGTCGATCCGCGCGGCGACGCCATCAGGCTGCACTATCTGGTCAACGGGGCGAGCTGGTCCCCTTCATTCAACATCCGCGCCGATGCCGGCCGCGAACGTGTGCAAGTGGACTATCATGCGTCCATCCAGCAGATGAGCGGCGAAGACTGGGGTGACGTAACCATGACGCTCTCCACGGCCACGCCATCGCTGGTCGCCAAAGCGCCGACCCTGTCGCCCTTGACCCTCGCCCTGGCGTCATTCGAGGAACGCGATCGAGAGAAACTTCCTCCGCTCCGAAAGCGGGACGAACTGGCCAAGGCCAAGAAGGAAGTCGAGAGCAGACGCAATCTGCAACAGCAAGCGGGTGTAAAGGCAGCGCCGGCCGATGGGTTCGGGGCGGCCTTGCTCCTGGACGCGCGCTTTGATCGTGAGCTCAACGAGCTTGCCACGGACGAGCAGGTCTTCGACATCTTGAGCAGCGTCCGCGCGGAGACGGCGTCTACGCGCCCGCGGCAGGAAGGGCTGAGTGTGACGTACCGATTGCCGGCCCGCACTTCGCTGCCCAGTCGGTCGGACCAGCAGCTCGTGCAGATCGCCCGGTTGTCGCTTCCCGGCGACTTCTATCACCTGGCCACGCCGGTGCTGACCTCGTACGTGTATGAAGAGGCCAGTGTCGTCAACACGAGCGAGCTTGTGCTGCTCGCCGGCCCGGCCTCAGCCTATGTGGAAGGGCGCTTCGTCGGGCAGGGCCAGGTGCCGACCGTCACCAGAGGCGAACGCTTCACGGTTGGCCTGGGAATCGACTCCTCGCTTCGCGCCGAGCGCGAGCTGGTTGACCGATCCGAATCCGTGCAAGGCGGAAATCGGAGCGTCAAATTCACGTATCGAATCGCGTTGGAGAACTTCGGCGAGACTACCCGAACCATTCGCGTGCTCGACCGCCTGCCCATGGGAAAGGAACAGGAGGTCAAGTGCTCGTTGGTCTCGTCCGAACTCCCCGAGACCGCCGATGCTTCACATGCCCAGACCGAGCGGAAAGCCGGCATCCTCCGCTGGGACGTGGACGTACCCGCGCGGGCCACAGACCTGACCGCGAAGGCCTTTACCTATGAGCTCAAACTGGAGTACGACAAGGCCATGACGGTCACCGGCCTTACCGCCGTGGCTCACGCCCAACCATGATTGGGCTGGTCGAGCGAAGCGTACGCTCGTAGTGGCCGATAGCTATGCTTCACCCACAACCGGCGGTCGGGCGGGTGAGGACGCTCCCCGTGCTACTGGGTGCCGCCGCCAAAAAGGACGCCAAGAAGGGTTTGGATGAGCAAGGGCAGGAGACTACTCATCAGGCTGCTGATAATCGAGGTAAGCATCGCAAGCTCCCGTTAGAGGTCTGGACCGCTACGGCGGCTGTTCCCGCGGGCCAAGTTGGACCGCGCCCAACTCTCATCGACCCTTCGGACAAGCACGCATGAACAGCAGTTTAGCCAGATTCGCAAGTGTCGGCAAAGAACATGGGGCTGGGGGGCGTCCCGGGCGCATGAAAATGCCCGCTCAGGGAGCGGGCATCCTCATAAAAAACAAAAATGCGGCAATCACCTACTCTCGCCTTGCGACTACCATCGGCCGTGCGGGCTTAACGACCGTGTTCGGAATGGTAACGGGTGTGGCCCCGCACGTCTTGTCACCGCACGTGCATCGTAGGCGACCGCTAGTGGACGTCAAGAGGCAATCGATATCGCAGGAAAACCCTCGGTTTCCCTTAGGGCGGAGATGAAGTGGTGCTACGAGGAAGCAACTGAAATTCGATTGGCGCGACATCTCCTGCAAGCTCGACTCCCTTGGGCAGATGGAATTCAGGGACAGCGAGCTTCAAAACCCCCATCTCCTGAAAATCGTCCTCTTTGATGTGGATGATGCCGTAGGCGCGGGTCTCGCCCCGCACGAGGCGCATCACGTCGTCTGTCAGGCCGGTGACCGTGATGGCTTGCGTAACGAGCGTGACCGGTGAACCGTCGCGAGCGACGGCTCGCACGGGCCTGTCCAGGCCGGTGAAACTCATTGCTACCAGGATCGGCACAGTCGGGATCCGCTGGGCCGTACGCTGCGCCCTGACCGTTGCGGTCATCTCGATGGCGTTGGGACTGATCTCCGCATCCGCGCCGAAACGCCTGGCATCCAGGCCGACACGGAGCGTCACGGACTTGCCGACGGGCTGGTCCTTCAGGAGTCGCTCTAACTCTTGGGAAACATCGATATTCAGTGGCTGCCCGGTCGGCCAGGTTTGGATGACGCTGTCGCGCATGCGGACGGAAACGCTGGACCGCTGGAGCTGGGGCTCCACCTCGTAGGAGAGCGTGAGACGTTTGGCGGCGACCTCGACCTCAACGTTGGTCATATGATCGACGATGATGGGGAGCATATTCGGCTCGATAGATACGACGGAAAGGCGGCGAAACTCCGACCACTGCTCGCTCATTTCGCGCTTCAGGAGGAATCGATCGAGGGGCAGCACTGCCTCGCCGGTGGGGCGATCATCGATCGGAAGTCGCACGGAATAGGTCCCGCGCCCCTTTACGGCTTCCACCGTCCTTCGCGGGCCGGAGACCTGGACCTCATGGCGATCCACGGGGCTGTTTAGCTGCACGAGCATGTTCGTGGCCGGCGAAGCTCGGAAGCTCACCGCGATGGTCGCTACTTCGGTCACCAGGCTGTCGGCACTGACCCAGATCAGCACCGTAAGAATCGCGGTCATGGCCAGCAGCCGGAGTTGGACAATCACGGTTCAACCTCCGGCACGGCCGGTGCCGGGCTGGGAGCCGGCCAGCTCGCACGAGCCGCGGCTGCCGCCCCGAGCTCTTGGGCGAGCAACCCGCGTAGAGACTCGGGCGTCAGTCCGCGTTGGAGCTTCCCACGGCTGGCCACCGAAATCGTCCCTGTTTCCTCGCTGACCACGACCACGACAGCATCAGTCTCCTCGCTCATGCCAATGGCGGCGCGATGCCGGCTGCCCAAGGCGCGATCCACGCCGGCGGACTCGGTGAGGGGGAACTGGCAGCCGGCGGCGCGGATTCGGCCCTGGCCGATCATTACGCCCAAGTCGTGCAGGGCGCTGCCCGGCCAGAAAATGGTCTCGAGAAGCTCGGCGGTCACCACGGCGCCCACGGGGACGCCGGTTTCAATGATGGCCCCGGCCTCCGCACTGCGTTCAATGGCGATGAGAGCCCCGATCTTCTTGCGGGAGAGGCGGTCAGCGGCGGTGACGATGGGGTCGATGACCTCATCCGACGTGCGGATAAAGCGCTGCAGCCATGCCCCCTCACCGACCTTGAGCAACAGGCGGCGTAGCTCAGCCTGGAATGCCACAAGCGATACGAGGAACACCCCCAGCAGAAAGAAGGGATACAGCGCGTTGATGCGGTCGAACTCGAAGCGCTCGGCGAGCAGCCAGACGACGGCGAAGCTGACCGCGAGAATCAGAAACACCGCCCGCACCAGGCGCGCCCCGCGCGTGCCCTCCAGCGCCCGCAGAGCGGAGTACACCACCGCGCCGATCATGAGCAGCTCAACCAGCGCCACCCACGGGCGTTCGAGCACCCGCTCAAAGAACAGGCGAACTCCGTCGAAAAGATCAGATTGGGAGACGAATCCCGACACTTCCATGGGAGACAGGCAGCCTCGAGCACCTGCGACGACCATCCCGCGTGCCCGCCGCGCGGCGAGTATAGGCGCGCTATGGCACCACCGCAAACGCCCCGACGCAGCGCCGTACCAGTTTACCGGGTCTTCGAAACAACCAGGGGAATCGTGCCATCCTTCCGCGGCAGTGGATCGGGTGGAACGATGTTGACGCGGGTGTGGGAAAGCTCGGCTTCGCCGCGTTCGACTCGGGCGGCGAAGGCGAGGGCCTCTTCGTAGAGGGCGTCAAGCATTTCGGGCTCGGTGACGGTGCGTTTCTGCTCGCCCTGGACGTAGATGATCCCGCGCCCTTTTCCGGCGAAGACGGCCACGTCCGCGCCCTCGGCCTCGCCCGGGCCGTTGACCACGCAGCCCATCACCGCGACCTTGACCGGTGTCTTGATCGTCGAAAGCTTTTGCCGGACCTCGGCGACCAGCTTGATGAGGTCGATTTCGATGCGCCCGCACGTCGGGCAGGCGATCAGCTCCGGTTCGACGCGATTACGAAGGCCCAGAGAGCACAGCAGCTCTTTGCCGTCCTCGACCTCGTAGATCGGGTCGGCGGCGTAGGAGATGCGGATGGTATCCCCGATGCCCATGGAGAGCAGCGACCCGAGCGCCGCGATGGAGCGGATTCGACCGGTCTCGGGAGGGCCGGCGTGGGTTACGCCCAAATGCAGGGGAAGATCGAAGCGTTCACTGACCGCGCGGTAGGCGTCGATAACCATTCCGGCGTCGATGCTCTTGGCGCTGAGCACCACGTCGTGAAAGTCATTCTCGTCGAAGATACGCATGTAGTCTTCGAGCGTGGCGACCATCAGGCGGATCATGTGGCTGCGGTAGTCGGCGGCGAGTTCAGCCTGCTGCTCCCCGCGTACGTCCTTGTCGCGGCGCTCGACGACGCTGCCCTCGTTGACCCCGACGCGGATGGGGATGTTTCGCTCCCTGCAGGCGAGGATCACGCGATCGACGTGCCTGCGATCCTTGATGTTGCCGGGATTGAGGCGGATCTTGTGGACGCCGGCCTCCACCGCCTCCAGAGCGCGTTCGTAGTGAAAGTGAACGTCGGCGACGATGGGGACCGGCGATTGCTCCAGGATGGCGGGCAAGGCGGCGGTATCCCGCGGATCGGGCACGGCCACGCGCACGATGTCGCAGCCCGCCTCGGCGAGCTGCCGGATTTGCCGCACCGTGGCGTCGACGTCGTAGGTGTAGGTGCTGGTCATCGACTGAATGGAGACCGGCGCGTCACCGCCGATGGGGACTCCCCCTACCAACACCTGCCGGGTTTTTCTACGCGGAATCACGTCCAAAGAGCGTCCGAGCGTCAAATAACCAGCCCGCGGCGTCTCCAGCGGGCCTGGGCGTGCAGCCTGATTGTAGAAACGCTTCGGGAGGAGTGTCAAACCGGCCGATGGATGCTTGACGGAACGCAAGACGGGTGGTTTCCTACTCGATCATCGGCACGTAGCTCGAGCGGTGAGCTAGGTCCGCCGGACCTTAGATCCACGCGGCAATCGTACCGCGATCAAAACTCAGAACCAGGAGAACTCGAAATGGCACGGAGCGTCGCAAAGTGTGGTTGGTGCGTCTTGCTGGGGTCGCTATTCGTCTTGAGCGGATGCGCCTCGCGGCAGACGGCGGTAGTCAACTTCAGTTACGTCGTCGAAAAGGAGAAGGGCCTGCCCCCGGGCATGAAGACCATCGCCATCATGCCGGCGAAGGTCGGGGAGACCACGGACCCCAAGTGGCAGGAGCTGTCCACGACGGTCCTGGCCTCGCTGATCAACGAGTCCCGCGGCAAGTTCGGCACGGAAGTTACGGTGACGGAACGGCGGGACACGAAGCCGGTGTTTGACGAAGCGGACCTGGCCGCGGCGGGCATATCCACCAAGAAGGGCGGCGCTCCGGGCGCGTTGATCGGGGCCGACGGCTACATCCTCAGCAACATCAACGTGAAGGTCGAGAAGCATGTCGGCAAGCAACGAACGCTCTCCGGACTCGACATCGCGGGGTTTGGCGGGCACGGTTCAGGGGGCGGCCGAGTTGATGCGCAGACGGAAGAGGTCGAGACGGTCACGCGCAACATGACCGTGCAGACGGAGTTCAAGCTCGTCGACGCCTCGAACGGGCGGGTGTGGGAGCACTTCAGCCCGAGGACCTATCAGGCCACCGACCGCACGAAAGCAAGCCCGATCTTTGGCTCCAGTCAAACGGAAGCGGCCTTGACTCCCGCGGACAGAATCGTCGGCTCGCTGGTGGAACGCGGAGCGCGGGAGTTCGTCAGTCAACTGATGCCTTGCCGCGTCGATGTGGAGGCGGAGGTGACCTCCAGCGGCAATGCGAATAGCGCCGAGGGGGTGCGGCAGTTGCGGGCCGAGAACTACTTGGAAGCCCTGACGGCCTTCAAGGCGGCCTTGGCCGAGAACGGCAATGATCATCAGTCGGCCTATGGGGCGGGTGTGGCCAGCGAGGCCATGGGCCGCTACGACGCGGCGCTGAACTACTACAAGCAGGCCTGCGCGGGGGCGGATAATCGCGTCTACGCCGAGGCCCGCGATCGCGTCAAGGCGTTTGGGCACCGAGCCCGGAAAACAAGCTGACGGTCCTGGGGGCCTGAGGCAATCTGCGACCGGACCAACCTTTTGCGGCGTAGCGTGTCGTATGGTTAGCGGGTGTGGCACGGGCTTGAGGCGAGCCTTTTAGGCTTGCTCTAGGCTCGTGCCAGACTGTTCTCGTGAAAAAAGCTCGAAGGAGATTCAAGAATGTTCCGTAGCCACCGAGAGATCCTTGCACTGACCGTGCTGGCGGGGCTGGTGTGGGCCTGCCCGCTTTGGGCACAAAACGCCGCCACGGAGGCGCAAAACAAGCTGCTGGCGAAGCGCGCCGCCGAGGCCGACTGCTATCGCAAGCTGGCCGAATCCGTGTATGGCATGCGGCTTACCGCGGATACGTACGTGCGGGATTTCGTCACCGAAAGCGACGAGATCAAGAGCGGCGTGGACGCCTTCATCAAGGGCATCCGACTGGGCCCGCCGAGGTACTACGATGACGGCGTGTGCGAAATCGACGGCGAAGTGACCGTCGAGAAGATCATCACCACCCTGAAGGAAGTCCACACCGCCCACTACAAGGGCAACAAGGTGACGACGACCGATTTCGAGCAGCTGCGGGAGTCGGTCAAGTCCGACGTGATCAAGGCCACCGGGTCAGGCGCTCCCCGCCCGGAGTTGCCGCCCGATTTGCCGACGGGGGTCGAGTCGATGATTACGCCCCTGCCGCAAGGCTATTCGCCGACACTGAGCGTGCCTCCGATCTGGAAAACGATCAGCCCGCAGGGGCGATTGCTGGCGGAGCGGGCGGCGCAGTTGGATGCCTCCCGCAAGCTGCTGGAGCAGATCAAGGGCCTGCGGCTTACTTCAGATACGCTGGTGCGCGACTTCATCACCGAATCGGACGAGATCCGCACCAGGGCCGAGGGCATCGTGGTCGGGGCGGCGCAGGTGGGGAAGTATCTGCACACCGACGACCTGATCATTGAGGTCACCATGGAAGTGCCGGTGGAGAAACTGGTTACCACCATCAAAGAGCTGCACAGCCAGCACTATCACGGCAACAAGGTGACGACGACGGACATCGAGCACATCAAGCAGACGGTCAAGCGCGACATGATCCGGGCTACCGGCAGCGGTGTGCCGCGACCGGAGATGATCTCCCAGGCATCTAGCGCCGGATATCAGCCGCCGGCATGGATGGCCAAGAACATGGAGGCCACCGGCCAGGGTACTGATCCGGCCATGGACACGGCGCAAGGCAAGCTCAAGGCCGCCCGGGCCGCGTATGCCGATGCCATGCGCAAGCTGGCCGAGCAGGTTTATGGGCTCCAGATTCAGTCCGGCACAACGGTGCGGGATTTCGTGACTCAGCACGACGAGATCATGACGCAAGTTGAGGCGGTGGTCGCCGGGGCGGTCTCCAGCGAAGCGACGTTCGAAGGCGGAGTGGCCACGGTCACCGTCTCCATCCCGGCGGCCGATGTCTGGTCGGTCGTGCACGAGCACATGAAGATCGTGCAGCGAAGGGGATGATGATGAGGATCGGGAGGGCGAGCCCTCCCGGCGAGCCGAGGCCGTTTGGGTCTTACGAGTTACTGCAGTTCACCGGGAGGGTGAGGCTCCTGCCGAGCCGTACGCGGACACAGTGTCCCACCCGGCCCTCGGTGATTGGTGATCAGCTTATTGGCGGAGAGTAACAACCGTGCGAAACATCTTGAATACGACGAGACTACTGCTGGCGGGAGCGCTTGCCCTCGTGGCGAGCGGAGCGTGCGCGTCCCATTCTCACAAGTCGGTGCGAACCTATGACTACCGTGAAGATGACGGCTCGGATGAGCGGACCGATCGCGCTCAGCAACCCAGCGAGCTGACCTCGGAATACCAGATGGTCTCCCCGGGCGAGATGCAGTCGCCCGGCAAGCCCGTGGTCGATCCACGGTAGAGGGTCAGCGCCGATCAATCGATCGTGATCGGCTGGTTGTTCCCGTCGAAGGACACCGTGCCGGTAAGTCCGTGCAGGCTTCGCTTCTTGCCGCCGGAGGCGCGTTGCAGCTCCACCGTCACGGCCAGCGAAGCGTCACCGAAGAACGGTCCCCACTTGACCTTGCGATGCAGGTCATCCCACTGACCGTTGTGGCTGATCGTGGTGGGGATCCAGCCGCCCGGTACCACCAGCTCCAGCGCCACGGCAGCCGTACCAATCGGCGGCTGTACGGCGATCGGAACCTGGACCGCATGGCGAGTGGGGTGCAGCGAAGCCTCGACGATCGCCGGCTCAACGGGCACAGGCACGAGCTGCGCTTCAACCATCGCTGCCCCGCCTCCCGTCGCGTCGCCTGAGGAGCAACATGCGGAGTCTGACGCCGAGCACAGCGTGGGTACCCATTTCTGCTGCGAATCGTCCCAGCAATAGCACTCGCCGCTACGCCAGACGAAGGCAGCGCGGGTCATGCCCGCGATGTCGTCGTTGCAGCCGCGGGACCAGGCGCAGGCGTAGCCGATCACTTCACAAAGACTGATCTGGCCATCGCTGCACGTTCCTTTACTGCAACTGTTGCAGTCACCGACCGGACAAGTGGCGCACGGCGGCTGCGGCAGATCAGCGGGCAGCAGCGGGCAGCAGAAGAGGGTCACGCACGCATCGCCGCAGATAGGCTGGTTGACCCCGCCGATCGAAACCGTTCCGGCAAAGCACGCTCCGAAGTTGGTAACGTCCTGGGGGATGACTTCGTAGCTCAGCTCGCTGGGAAACGGGGCGAACAGCGGGCCCCATTTGACCTTGTGGTTGACGGCGTCATAAACGCCGCCGTTGCTGATGTTGTTCGTGACGATCCAGCCCAACGGCGGCCCATCTTCCACGCCGAGGACAACCGTGGAGTTTGGGGGAGTCAGGGCGATGCGAACCAGCTTTGCCCGGCCGGGGCAATAGGACGGCTCCGGATCGGAGAGGCTGCGGGTAGCCGCACAGAGGCCGGCGGCGCACTCGCCACGGTGTTTGAGTGAAACCGCAGCCGCATCGGCCTCGCACTCGTTGCCATAGGTCACGCCGTCGCAGCCGCACACCGGCCAGTAATACTCGGGGCAAATCTCGGGGATGATGGTGCAGACGCCCGGCGCCGTTGGGTCGCACGCGCCGATGGGCTGCTTGCAGAATTCGTTGGCATCGCAGGTATCGCCCGCGGGATCGTTGCATGTCTGACCGCATTCGCCGCGGTGGGCGATCATCGCGTCCGCTCGATCGGCCTCGCATTCATTGGAGTACGTCTGCCCGTCGCAGCCGCAGACCGGGTCCCAGACGGTGATGCAAGCCTCGGGAATCGGGGCACAACTGCCGCCGGCCGACGTCGGATCGCAGATTCCGATGGGGAACTTGCAGAATTCGCCGGGCCCGCAAGTGGCATTGTCACCACAAGGAGCCTGGCACGGGCCGCGATGGGCGATAGAGACGCCCGCGGCGTCCGCATCGCATTCGTTTGAGTACGTGTTGCCATCGCATCCGCAGACGGGGTCCCACACGTCCGGGCAGCCCGTAGGGATCGGGG
>SBAX01000272.1 GCA_005240095.1 Phycisphaera mikurensis | reverse complement strand
GCCGGTAGGCGCTTCGACGGGCGCGGGTTGATCGTTCACGATGAGCTCACGCATGCAGCGATGCACGAGCTTCTCGAACTTCTCCCGCACCAATGCTCGCGAGTCCGTCTCCCACAGATCGGGCGCATCCTGTTTCTCTTCATCCTGGGGCGGCTCGATGGATACCGCGTGCGCCCGGATGGCGGCAATCGGCTCGGCGCTCTTCGTGTCGAAAAGGGCTCCGAACATTTCCGTCTCCGATTCGCTCAAATCGTTGACCGCGTAGAGAAGTGCCAAGCGGGCATCCAGCGCCCGGAAGGCGGCCATGATCTGGTCCGTGTCCGCGTCGCCGCCACCGAGGTCGCGCTGGGCGATGGGGAAAACCTCGCTGACGGCCATCTGATCATCGAGGGCCGAGTTCCATTGCAGGAACTCGTTGCGCGGATCGGCGTAGAGGTGCGGCTCGATGGTGGCGGCGTCCTCCTCGGTCTCTTCGAGCGAAACGCGGGTCACACCCAGGTTGGCCGGAAACAAACCTTGCGTGGGCTTCGGCACCAGCACGCGATACTCATTGTTCAGCTCGCCGATGGGCCGATCGGTGATCCGCTTCCATTCCACCTGCGGCTTGGGCGTAAACACCGCGGGCTCCTGCTTGGGCGTGTGACAGCCGCCAAGCGCAGCGGCAACCAAAGACGCAACGACCATAGATTGTGGGCGCATACTCACCACTGCATCAGGACCCCCGGCAAGCCAACACTTCGTTTCGGATATCGGTGTGTGTGCCGGCCGGACTGGTCCAAAAAACACGGCGGAAGTGAATGGGCGGTCGGGCTCGCCATTATCGGCCTTCAAAAACCGCGTACCGATAATTAACCCGCCTCCCGCAGGCATCCGATGCATGGCTGGCAACCATGTCCGTATCCGCGCCCATCCCGATCGGCACAGATCGACCCTCCGTGGGCACGCTGACCGCAGGCCGTCCGCTGGTACTGCCGCACGCCTTCGGCGCCTCCTGGCGGCGGGGCCTGCGGATGGCCGGACGGGCACTGGTGGGCCTGCCGCCGTCCAGCTGGCTGCTGGTGGACGTGGCCCTCATCAGCGTGGGCATCAACCTGGCGTACGTGATCTTCCCGCCGTTCCCGCTGATCGATACTCCGCACATCGCCTTGTGGCAGGCGAGCGCCATCTTTGCCTTCGCGGTGATCCTGGCCAGCCTCGTGTTCGGGCTCTATGAGCGCGAGACGGTCATGGGCCGCTCGCGGATTCTCACCCGTATGCTGCTCACCGCCGCGGCCACCACCCTCCTCGCCTACGGCATCATCTACGTCATCATGTACTCGACGGTCAGCCGCCGAGTCTCCGGCTTTACACTCTCCTTCTTCCTGATCAGCGGCGTGGGCATTCGCATGGGGGCGTGGTGGTGCGTGCACCGCATGCACCGCGGACTGCTGGTGGTGGGCTCGCGGGCTTTGTTTCAGTCTTTCGAACGGGCCCGCGCCGAGGGCCTGCTCAACGAGTACCACCTCACCGGCTACGCGACACCGCGATCGGACGGTCAAGGCAACGTCAATGATCCCTTCTACCTCGGCGGCATCGAGGAGCAACTGGCCAACCTCGATCGGCTGCGGGTGACGGACATCGTGGTGGGCGACGCCGCAACCCGCGACGCCCAGCTCATGCAGTGGATGGTGCCGTGCCTGCGGGCCGGCTGCCGGGTCACGAATGAGGCCATCTTCTATGAGAAGGCCACGGGACAGATTCTCGTCGAGGAGATCACGCCTGCGTGGTTTGTCTTCGCCGACCTGAAGGTGCACTGCGACGAGCACGCCACGCTCAAGCGTGTCGTGGACCTGCTCACCGCCGGCTTAGGGCTCCTGCTTACCGCCCCGCTGTGGCCGCTGCTGGCTCTGGCCACCCGGCTCGGCGATGGCGGGCCGGTGTTCTACTGCCAGCAGCGCGTCGGACAGCATGGCAAGCCCTTTACCCTCTACAAATTCCGCACCATGCGAACCGACGCGGAGAATGGAAAGAGCGTGTGGTGTGCCCCGAATGATCCACGCGTCACCCGCGTGGGCCGGTTCCTTCGCCGCACGCGGCTGGATGAACTGCCTCAGCTCTACAACGTCCTCCGCGGGGACATGTCCATCGTCGGGCCCCGCCCGGAGCGCCCCGACATCGTGGCCGAGCTCTGCCAGGCGCTGCCCTACTACTCCGAACGGCACCTGGTCAAACCGGGCCTCACCGGCTGGGCCCAGATCAGCTTCCGCTACGGATCGTCCGTGGAGGACGCCAAACGCAAGCTCCAGTTCGACCTCTACTACCTCAAGCACATGTCCTTGGAGCTGGACCTCATCATCCTCTTCCGCACCCTCGGCACCTTCCTCCGCGGCGCGTGCTGAATCGAAGGGGTCAAGGGAACAAGGGATCGAGGCATACCATTGTCGATTTTCGATTGTCGATTTGTCGATTGAGCCGAGCCGATCCGAGCCGCGACCGGGAGGAAGCGGATTCGAGGGCCACAGCGTGGCCAACCGCAAACAACGAACCGTAGCGTCGCCCCTTGTGGGCGGCGCTTGAATTGCCGATGGCGCTCGCATCCAAGCGTCGCGGACGAGCCGCGACGCTACGGCTCGGCAGGAGTCCCGCCCTGCCGGATCAAATCGACAATCGACAATCGCAAATCGACAATCAGCCCGCTACCCCAGCAGCGCCAAGACTTGCCGGGGCAGGTTGTTGGCCAACTGGAGGGTGGATTGCGTGGCCTGGACGAGGATTTCGGCGCGGGTGAGGGCGGAGACTTCCACGGCCATGTCCGCGTCGCGGATCACCGACTCGGAAGCGGTGACGTTCTCCAGGGTCACGTTCTGGCTGTCGATGTTGGGCTGGATCTGGTTGCGGTGCAGGTTCCCCAAGCGCCCGCGGTAGGACGACACCTGATCGATGGCTTCTTCAACGATCTTCTGGGCCACATCAAATCGCTTGGCGTTCAAATCGTTGGTCTGTCCAGAGCCCAGCGTATAGAGCAAACCAGTGACGGCCGTGCCCAAGCGCGTGGTGGCTACGGAGTTGAAGCCCACCGCCACCTGACCGGCCGGACTGATCTCCGGCGTGAGCTGAAAGATCGCCCCGCCTCCCGTGATCGTGAACGTCGCCGAGGACAACCGCTGGGCGAAGGTCTTGTTGAGATACAGGCGGGCATCGATGCCCAGGGCGCGAACGTCTGCCCGCACGCCCTTCACCGACGCCACCTGTCCGTCGACCAGCACGCCCGCGTCCACGCCTGTGTCGCGGATCTCCGTGTTCTTGTTCGTGCCGCTGATGAAGTTGCCCCCGATGGGCGAAACCGACACGAAGGCATCCGAGCCCATCGACGCGCTGCTGAGCACCAGGGCGCTGCGTACGCTTCCCGCGGTGGGTGTGGAGATCACCGCCGACACGCCCGTGGCTAACGTCAGGTTGTTGATCGCCGCCTTGATGTCCGCCAATGCCGTCCCCGAGGCGAAGCTGAAGACCTCCGTTCCCACGGCGCCTTTCAGCTCGATGGTCACCGCGGACGTGGTGGACAAGGCGTTGGTCTTGGAGCCGATGAAGGAGAGCTTCGCCGCCTGCGCCGACTGGGTGACGGTCACCGTCACCACCCGCGTACCGCCTTTGGGAAGCAGCGTGGAGTACAGTGAGATGGAGTCCAACGCCGTGGCGGGAATCCCGGAGAGCAGATACCCATGGCTGCCGTCGAGCAGCTTCTTGTCGCTGAACTTGGTGGTGTTGGCGATGCGGTCGATGCTCGCCAGAATCGAGTCGATTTGCAGCTGGTTGGCGTTGACTTCCTCCTGGCTCAGGCCCGTTTCGTTGGACGACTGGACGATGAGCCCCTGCAAGTCCAGGAGCAGAGCGGAGACTTCCTGGAGGGCCCCCTCGGCCGTCGCCACCACGTTGGCCGCCCGCCCGGAGTTCTCCACCGCCTGCTGAATAGTGCGGATTTCGGAGCGAAGCCCCTCGGAAGCGATCAGACCGGCGGGGTCATCGCGCCCCCGATTGATCTGCAAGCCCGTGCTCAGTCGCTCCAGGCGCAGCGACAGCTCGGCCTGGTTTTCCGTCAGGTGCCGGAGGCCGATCAGGGCGGAGATGTTGTTGTTGATTCGGCTCATCGCGTCGTCCGTGACCGAGCCCCCTCTCCCTACCAGGGAGAGGGCTGGGGTG
>SBAX01000086.1 GCA_005240095.1 Phycisphaera mikurensis | reverse complement strand
GCGTCGTCGTCCGGCGGCATGTGTGAATTGTTCGCCCGGCAGCGCGGGTGTGTCAAGCGAGCGGATTCGGTATAGTTCGCGGCATGGAACACTTTGCGGACCGATTGCTGGCGGCAATTCGAGAAAAGAACGCCGCCGTATGCGTGGGGCTCGATCCGCTGGTCGATCGTCTGCCGAGCGGATTGCAGGAGACGGCTCGACGAAACCCGGCCGAAGCGTTGTCCGCTTATGGTCGCGGAGTGATCGAGGCGGTGGCGGGCTACGTCCCGGCGATCAAGATCAATATCGCGTTTTTCGAGCCGTTTGGGGCGGAGGGAGTCCGAGTCTATCTGGAGCTTATCGCCGCGGCGAAGCGTGCCGGCCTGCTGGTCATCGGCGACATCAAGCGGGCGGACATTGGACACTCCACGACGCAATATGCCTTCGCGCACCTTGCGGTTGAGAACGCCACTGCGGCCGACGCGGTCACAGTGAATCCGTATCTGGGCTGGGACGGCGTCGAGCCGTTCGTTGCCGCCGCCCGGAGCCACGGACGAGGCCTGTTCGTGCTCGTGCAGACCAGCAATCCATCCGCGGCCCAGGTGCAGGGTTTGCAACTCACCGACGGGTCCACGGTGTGCCATGCGGTCGCACGCCTTGTGCAGGGTTGGGCGGCGGGAGACGGCCTGGTTGGGCGCGGAGGTTACAGTTGCATCGGAGCGGTCGTCTCCCCGCGGGACCTGCCTTCCACGGTCCGCATCCGCGAGCTGATGCCCCACTGCATCTTTCTGGTCCCGGGATTCGGGGCCCAAGGGCGCACGGCCGACGAAGTCGCCAAGTGCTTCAGGCCTGACGGCACCGGCGCTATCGTGACCGCCTCCCGAAGCGTGATCTATGCGTACGAAGACTCGCCGCGTCATCCCCAGGATGCCGATTGGCAAAGCCGCGTCGCCAAGGCCTGCCAGGATTTCGCCAGTACCGTTCGCGGCCTGCAAACCATGCCCCCAGCGTAGGCTTGCCTCGAATTCACAGCCCATCAACCCTTGCTCGCGATCGAAGTCCCTACAAAACGACGGCCTTGCGGTCGTCGCATTCGCGCGTCCGCGCGGGCTTGAAGCCCGCAGCTCGACCGAGGCCCAAAAAATCTTCAAGATTATGTTGCATACGTGTGCATATTATGTACGATGAACAGGCGTGGAGAGTCGGGAGGAGAGACTGGCCCTGACGCGGCGGCTGGTGCGTCAGCAAGCCTTGCGCACCCAGGGAGAGCTGCTGCGGAGCCTGCGGGCGGCGGGGGCCAAGGTCGATCAATCGACGCTGAGCCGTGATCTGGCGGAGCTGGGCATCCGCAAGGCAGCCGGGCGATATGTGCTACCCACCGCGGCGGAGCGGTTGACGCCGCCGGGGTTGGCAGACTTAGCCGGCGTGGTCAAGCGGTTCACGACGTGCGGGGCGCACCTGCTGGCGATGAGCACGGTGACGGGTCAGGCGCAGGCGGTGGCGGTGGCGATCGACGCTGTGGCCGAGCCAAGCATCGTCGCCACCCTGGCCGGCGACGACACCGTCTTCCTGGCCACCAAGAACCGGCGAACGCAAGCCATAGCCTTGCGACGACTCAAACAGTGGTTCGGAGACAAGCATGACCCGTAGGCGTGCCACACGGGCGGACAAGCCCCCGTGGCACCCTTTCAAGACGGAGAGAAACATGAATCGTAAGAACAAGAAGTGCGTGTTGGCGTACTCGGGCGGACTGGACACTTCCACGATCGTGGTGTGGCTACGAGAGCGAGGGTACGAGATCCACGCCGTGCTCGTCGACGTCGGGCAGGATGAGGACCTCGAGGCCTTGCGGGCCAAGGCTATTCGCCTGGGGGCGGCGTCGGCGGTGGTGTGCGACGCCAAGCCGGAGATGCTCCGCAGCGTGGCGCCGATGGCCATCGCCCTAAACGCGACCTACGAAAGTAATTACCGTCTGGGGACGGCCCTTGCTCGTCCGTTCATCGCTGCCCAGCAGGTGCGGGTGGCCAAGCAGCTTGGCGGGGCAACGCTGGTCCACGGGGCGACGGGTAAGGGGAACGACCAGATTCGCTTTGAGTTCGCCTATCGCTCGCTGGCTCCGGAGTTCCCGGTGCTGGCCCCATGGAAGGTCTGGGACCTTGCCGGGCGGGAGGAGATGATCGGCTACCTGCGGGACCATGGCGTCCATGACGACTTTGAGGTGACCAAGACCTACAGCTTCGATGAGAACCTCTGGCATTTGAGCGTGGAGGGCGGCGCGCTGGAGGACCCCAGTGCGGCGCTGGATGTCGAGAAAGTTCTCAGCGCCGTGGCCAACCGGTTCTGCGTGGGGCCGGTGGGTTGCAGCGGGGTTTCGCCAGTGGAGGTCACCTTCTGTGAAGGCGTGCCGGTGGCCTTGGACGGCGTTCCGCTCCCGCTGGGCGATCTGCTCAAGATGCTCAATCAGGATTTCCGCTTTGCCCCGTGGGCCTGGGACCTGGTGATCGAGAACCGCTTTACGGGGATCAAGTCCCGCGGACTGTACATCAACCCCGCGGCCAAGCTGCTGCACACGGCGGTTGATGCGCTGGCGCGGACGTGCCTGAACAAGCGCACCTACGACGAGTACGTGCAACTGGGCCGGACGTACGGAGAGATCATCTATCGCGGCGAGTATTTCTCCGACCAGCGGGAGGTCATTGAGGCCGCGGGGCGGGCGGTCCTCAAGCGGCTCAGCGGAGCCGTGACCGTCAGTCCCTTCCCCGTGCCGTACGCCTCGCGGGTCTGCGCGGATGCGGCCATCTTCCGCAAGAGTCTGGCGACGTTCGAAGCCAGCGACTACGCTCACGCCGATGCTGCCGGCTTCATTCATCTGAGCTGGCTGAGTTCGTGCGGGCGGCATGTGGAGGAACCCATCGATGGCGCTCTGGAAGCAGGAGACTCCACTGGATCCGACGTTTGCGCCGATCAACACGAGCCTGAGCGACGACTGGTTTCTGCTGGCGTATGAGATCCGGCTCCAGCGGGCCCACGCCCGCGCCCTGCGAGCGGCGGACATTCTGACGCCTGACGAGACGCGGGATCTCGATCGCGCCCTGACGCAGATCGAAGGCCGCTACGGGCAAGCCTCGGTCCCGGACTCGGCGGCCGAGGACCTTCACACGTGGATCGAGGGAATGCTCGTTGAGCTGATCGGCGAGGCGGGCAGGAAGATTCATACCGCCCGCTCGCGAAACGATCAGGTGGCCACGCTACTCCTGCTTTACCTCATTGATGAAGGGGGGCGGTTGGAGCGGGAGCTCGCTGAGCTTACCAGCGTTTGCTGTCGGCGGGCGATGCAATGGGCGGACCTGGCCTTTCCCCTGCAGACCCATGCCCAGTTCGCGATGCCCGGGACGGTGGGGTTCTGGATTCTGCGTTACGCGGTGTCGTGGGATCGGCTTCGACGGCACGCGGAGTATTTCACCGGGCGCTGGGGGCAGTACTGTCCGCTGGGCTGCGGGGCGGCCGCAGGATCATCCATTCCCATCGATCGCCGGATCCAGGCCCGCGAGCTGGGCTTTGCGGAGCCGTCGCCCAATGCACTGGCCTCGACCAGCACCCGCGATGAATGCCTGGAGTATCTCTGGCTGGCGGCCCAGACGGCTCTGCACCTGCAATCCTTCGCGACAGATGTCATCGCTTTCTCGCAGACTCCTTTCGGCTGGACGAAGTATCCGCGTGCCTTCGGTACGGGCTCGTCGATGATGCCCAACAAGACCAATCCCGATGCGATGGAACTTCTGCGGGGCGAGAGCTGCGCCGTCCTCGCGGCGCACTCAGAAGCAATCATGCTGCTCAAGGGCCTGCCCAGCGGCTACAACCGTGATTTGCAATGTGTGAAGCCGATCGTGCATCGGACGGCCGAGAAGCTCAGCCGGCTGATCCGCATGACCACGGCCTTTCTGGAAGCGCTGGAGTTCGACGCCGAGCGATTGCGCGAGGCCCTCAAGCTGGGCAACATTGGCGCTACCTTCCGCATGGAGCGGCTGGTGAGAGAGGGCGTGCCCCTACGAAAGGCCCACGAACAAGTGGCCACCGAAGTCCGGTCGGCATCCGAGGCGCTTACCGGTACCAACCTCGATTGCACCACTTACCAAACGATCGGCGGGGCCAACCCCGGCGAGACCCGCCGCGTGGCTGAGGATATTCTGGCGGCGATGAGATCGAGTGCGTGAAGGCGCGCTCGACCACGTGCACATAACGAGCGGCTCGGCGGGAGCCTCGCCCTCCCAACTTGGCCTACAGCGGTTCTTCGACTTCGGCGAGGCGGGTGACTTTGACGGCGACGTTGTCCTTGTGGCGGCCGATCTTGCCGGCGAACTTGTTCTGCCCTTCGACCTGAAGAATGATCTCCGAAGCGAGAGGTTTGGCAGTCTGCAGGATGTCGCCGGGCTGCAGGGTAAGCAAGTCGCCCACGGTGATCGACGTTTCCGCAAGGTACGCGACGAGGTTGACGTTGGTGGCGCCTAACCCCTTGGCGATGTCCGCGGATTTGTCTTCCGCGGGCGTGCGCCGTGTATAGGCCAGCCAGCCCTGGGAGAGGAGCTTGCCCATCACCGGCTCGATGACGTTGAAGGGCATGCACAGGCTCATGGTGCCGGCGCGCCCACCCATCTTGATCTCGAAGCCCAGGACCACGACGAGCTCATTGGGGGCGACCATCTGCACCAGGTGCGGGTTGCTCTCCACCTCGGCGATCTTGAACTTGACGTCGACGAGCTCGGACCATGACTCGGTGAGCACCTCCAAGCCGCGGTTAGTGATCTTGCCCACCAGGCGCTGCTCGATGACGGTGAGGGGGCGCTGGGGAATGAACAGGTCGGTGCTCGATCCGCCGAGCAGGCGATCGATGATCGGGTAGATGATCAGCGGGCTGATCTCCAGGCAGACCTGACCCTCGAGGGGCTCGGCGGTGAGGACGTTGAAGTTCGTAGGGTTGGGCAGGGAGTTGATGAACTCGCTGTAGGTGAGCTGCTCGGCGGTGGCCAGGCGGATCTCCACGATGGTCCGCAGAAAGCCGGAGAGGAACGCGCCGAAGTTTCGCCCGAAGGATTCGTGGATGCCTTCCAGGGCCCGCATCTGCTCCTTGCTGACGCGCTCGGGGCGTTTGAAGTCGTATTCCTGCACTACCCGCGGAGGACGCTGCGGTCGCATCGCGGCCGCCACATCGGCGGCGGCCTGAATGCCTCCGGACTCCACCGCCGCCAGCAGGGCGTCGACTTCATTCTGATCGAGTACATCCACCATCGGCCAGGGTCTCCATCCCTACATACGGGCGTCTTGTTCTTATCGAACGTCGCGCGAACCTGACTTGAGGCCGCCCCAATGCGATTGCAGTGCTGGAAAGTGGTACGTCGGGTTCTACGGGAGGCTGATTCGCGTTTCGGTGAGCCTGGGATCAAACTCGATCCGTAGCGCGTCGAAGACAGCCAAGCGTCCCAGCAGGTTCGGCACGTGCTCGACTTCCGCTATGGCGAAAGGAACGGTCAGCTGCACCTCAGCATCAAAGCGGGTTTCGATTTCGTGAATGCATACGGGCGTAACCGCGCCACCAACGGAGCGAAGTTCAACCCGCCGGCCGCGTTCTGGCGACAGCCCAAGCAATGCGCCCATAGACCGGCGAAGAAGTGAGATCGTGGCGCCGGAATCGACCTGCAGCAGTACCTGCCTGAAGACTCCGGTGCTGGCTCGTAATTCGATCTGCGCGAAGGGAACCCAGACTTCCCCGAAGAACTTGGTCGGGCGCCGGCGCCACTCATGCGACGCCATAGATCACGTCGGACTCGTAGTCCACGCCCTCGAGAACAAAGTCGCCGTTCGGCGCATGTTTGCGGGCCTCTTCGTCGGCCTCAGTTGCGGTGTCGCCAATTCCGATGATCTTCTGATCGCGAACGGCAATCCACTTACCGGCGTATTTCTCGAAGATCTCCGGGCCGTGCTCGATCATCCAGGCTACATCGTCGTCGCGTGCCATCGTACACCTCCTCTGGATTATATCGGCTTTCCTGCCAATGAGAAGGGCATCGGTTGTCATGTCTGCAGTTCGTGGACATGGCGCTGCCTTGGCTATACTGATGTGCATGACGGCACACGTTCAGACCAAGCGGGAGATCCAGGCTACGCTGACGGCCGCGGGTGTACAGCCGCAGAAGCGCTTCGGGCAGCATTTCCTCATCGACGGCAATCTCATGCGCCGGCTGGTGGAGTCGGCGGAGTTGACGACGCAGGACTGGGTCATCGAGGTCGGTCCGGGAACGGGAGGCCTGACGGACCTGCTGGCCGCCGAGGTTGAGCGGGTGGTAGCTGTGGAAATCGACCGTACCTTGTTCGACATTCTCACCGACCGGTTTCGCGATCATGCCAACGTCACCCTCCTGTTCGGCGACGTGCTGGAGGGCAAGCATCATCTGAGACCGGCGGTGGTGGAAGCGCTGGAGGAGGCGCGGCGAAGCACACGGCCCATCAAACTCGTGGCCAACCTCCCCTACCAGATTGCCACGCCACTGATCATGAACTTGCTGGTTGATTTCCCGCAGGTTGGGCGGATGTGCTTTACAGTTCAGGCGGAGGTCGGCCAGCGGATCAGCGCCGAGCCGGGCGGCAAGGACTACGGCCCGCTGAGCATCCTGTGCCAGTCCTTGTGTACCATCACCACCATCGCCCGCATCGGCCCGCAGTGCTTCTGGCCCCCGCCCCAGGTGGACTCGGTCATGCTGCGCCTGGATGTGCGCCCCACGTCGCTGATTCCCCGCGAGGAACTGCCGGGCTTCGCCGCATTCGTGCGGGCGGTATTCGACCATCGCCGCAAGCAGCTCCGCACGGCGCTCACTTACACGACGGCCGACCCCTCGGCGATTCCGCCTGATTTCGACGCCTCCCGCCGCCCGGAAGAGCTGGCCATCGACGAGTGGCTGGTACTCTATCGTGCCACTGTTGCCGGGCGCCCGGTATAATGGTTCGATGATCTACTTCGACAACAACGCCACCACTCAGCCGCTGCCGGAGGTGGTCCGGGCGATGCAGGAATGCCTGGGGGAGCAGTACGCCAACCCTTCCAGCATTCACCAGTTCGGGCAGAGCGTGCGGCACAAGGTGGAGGTCGCCCGCGAGCATGTCGCCCGGCTGCTAGGGGCGACTTCGAAAGAGATCGTCTTCACCAGTGGGGGTACAGAGAGCATCAACTTTGCCATCCGCGCGGGTCTGCGACTTCATCCCCAGCGTCGGCATTTCGTGACCACGGCCGTCGAGCACTCCGCCGTCCTGCGCGTGGCCGAGCAACTGGAATCTGAAGGCTATCACGTTGACCGTGTCGGCGTGGATCGCGACGGCAAGCTCGACGAAGCCCAGTGGGCCTCCGTGATCACAGAAGAGACCGCGATGGTGTCGCTCTTGCATGCCAACAACGAGACGGGGGTCATCTTTGACGTAGCGCGGCTCGCGAGCGTGGCCGCTGAAAAGGGCGTGCCCGTTCACGTGGATAGCGTGCAGTCCGCCGGCAAGATCCCGCTGCGAGTGGCGGATTGGCCCGTGCAGTTCGTGAGCATCGCTGCCCACAAGTTCCACGGACCCAAGGGCACGGGGGCGCTCTACGTCCGCCGCCGGACGCGGGTCGAGCCGCTCATCCTCGGCGGCAGTCAGGAGCGCATGCTCCGCGGGGGCACGGAGAACGTGGAAGGAATCGTGGGGATGGGCGTGGCCGCGGAGATTGCGCTGCGGGAGATGCCCGAAACCGCTCGGCGGGTGGGCACGCTGCGCGACGCCTTCGAGCAAGGCGTTCTGGCGTCTGTTCCATTCGCCCACGTAAACGGCGCAGGCGCTGAGCGCGTCTACAACACTTCGAACATCGGTTTTGAGGGGCTGCAGTCCGAGGCCATCCTCATCCTGCTGAGCGAGGCGGGGATTTGCGCCTCGGCCGGGGCGGCGTGCAGCAGCGGTTCGCTGGAACCCTCCCACGTGCTGGCGGCGATGGGCATCGATGAGCGCATCGCCCATGGGGCCATCCGTTTCAGCCTGTCACGCTTCAACACACGCGATGAAGTGGGTCAGGTCGTCGCCGCCCTGCCGGGGTTGCTTTCTCGACTAAGCGTGCTGACGGCGTAGCAGGCGCAGCGAGGCGACGTACGTCGGGATTCGCACCAGTTGTCATGATGCATAGACCTCGCCATCTCGGATGGGAATCGGCGATCCGTTCTACCCTCACCCCTGCCCCTCTCCCTGCAAGGGCGAGGGGTGCGGCCGCCATTTTCTCAACAGTTCGTCAGTCAAGCCCGCTCCCTGACGGTCGCGGTACTGATCACGCAGCGGCTCGGCGGGAGCCTCGCCCTCCCAGGCCTCTACTTCTTCGAGGGCTTGAGGATCAGGGCGTCATACATCATCGCCGCCAGGGTTGCGCCGACGATCGGTCCCACCCAATACACCCAATGCTGTGACCACAGCGCGGATGTGGCGCTGCCCCCACCGACCAGCGTGCCGATGGCTCGCGCGGGGTTCATGGCCGCGCCGGTGATCGGACCGCCCATGAGGATATCCATCCCCACGGTGAGGCCGATTCCGAAGCCCCCGACATGCGGGGCACGCGAATCGACGGCCGTGCCGAACACGGCGAAGCCGAGCAGGAACGTCAGTGCGATTTCGACCAGGAGCGCGACGCCCGAGGAGACGTTCGCGCCAAAGAATGGCGTTCCCAGCTTGGATGCCGTCACCGCGGCGCTCCCCGTCATCGCGGCTCCCGCACCCAGTCTCGAAAAAATGGCCATCAGCAACGTACCGGCCACCACCGCCCCGACGCACTGCGCCAGGATGTAGGCCGCCGCGGGGCCGGGCTTGATCCGGCCCGTGGCCAGCATCGAGACAGTGATCGCGGGGTTGATGTGGCCCCCGCTGACGTTCATCGTCGCGGAGACGGCAATCGCCAAGGCCAGCCCGTGGGCCAAGGCGATCCCCACTAGGTTGGGCTGGCCCCCGGTCCAATTCGAGGTCAGGATCGCCCCCGCCCCGATAAAGGTCAGCGCAAAAGTCCCGATGAATTCGCCCGTCAGCTTTGGTCCCAGGTTCATGGCAGGGTCTCCGCGGCTTCTTTCGGCCTTTGTACCCTGCCTTCATCGGCTACGTCCGGAAAGCTTGCCCACTGCATTCGGCGGTCGACCAAGTTGCTTGCCCCGGCCGAGAGGCGTGATTGACCCGATCCTTTACGGCTGTTAAACTAGGGACTTTACGATTCAGGTTGGAGGGGCCGACCACGTAAACCCTTTGGAGGCGCGCGAGGGGCGCGACTGCCGGAAGAAGCAGATGAACATCCATCCGGAGCGCCGCGGCTGGGGCGCGTTTGGCGCCTACACGCTCAGCGGGGAGCTTCCGCGCGAGCAGGCCCTTGCCGTCCTCGAAGCACGCATCGCCGAGACCGAAGATCGACCTGACCTGACTCCGCGAGAGCGAGTAAAGGCGCTGGCCAAGCTGCGCTTGCAGTGGACGACGGCGGCGCGGCAGGTCTACACGGACCTGCAACCCTGGGAGACGGTGTTTGTCGCCCGTCACCCCCGCCGACCGCTGGTCCGCGACTACATCCACCACATCGTCCAGGACTTCTGCGAGCTGCATGGCGATCGCGTGTTCGGCGACGACGCGGCCATCGTCACGGGTTTCGGATCGATCGCCGATCATCCCGTGCTCATCGTCGGCCACGCCGATGCCTAAAGCTCCGCCGCTGCCGCCTTCGCCGATCACCACGCTGACCAAAGGCACGGGAAGGCGAGGCATGGCCCGCAGATTGTC
>SBAX01000042.1 GCA_005240095.1 Phycisphaera mikurensis | reverse complement strand
CGCCGCGCAGGAGGAAGCGGTGAAGCAACTCTCCGCTCCGATTGCCTATCTGGAGCCCGGCGCCTTGGCCGACCTCTATTATCGCACCAGCGAGCTAAAGGAGGACTCCGGGGTCTTCAACTGGACGATGCTCTCGCTCGTGCCCGCCGTTCCTCCCGACACGCCGCGCGACCACCTCAAGGCGTTGAACCGGGCGGTCCTTCGCCTGCGCCCAGACGCCTACCGCAACCACGTCCTGAAGACCTTGCGGATGGGCATGACCGGCGTGCTGCTCAACGGCTACGCGCTGCACATCCTGGTGAGCGTGCTGGTCGTCCTGGTCTTCGCCTGGCACCTGCTGTATCTGTTCTGGCGGATGTGGAGCGGCCCCGAGGCCGCGGAACGTGCCGCACCGCCGGCCGACACGGGCCATGTCTTCGCCTTCCATCTCCTGATCCTGCTGGGTGGCAGCTTTGCCTTGGCCAGCGTACTTCAGCTGTCGCTGGTCACGCTCGCCACCTTGCGCTACGCGGACGCGGCCAGTGTGTTTCTTCCGTCTGCTCTGATGCCCGTGGTGTTCATTCTCTGGGGAAAGATGCGGGGGCTGCTTCCCATCTCCGCGGAGCGCTAATAGCCGCAAGCGGCTTGACACACTACCCGCGGAACTTGCCGTACAGGTAGTGAAACAGCACGTTCACCGCGTTGCCCGCACTCTGTCCCTTGGCCAGCGTGTCGGCGGTGTAGCGAATCGTCACCGGGATTTCCCGATAAGACAGCCCGGCTGCGGCAATCTGATCGTATATCTCTGAAGCATGCGCCATGCGGTCCTGTCGAAGAACGATCGTCTGGGCGGCCTTGCGCGACAGCACGCGCAGGCCGTTGTGACTGTCGGAAAGGAACAGCCCCGAGGTCGCCCAGGTGATGAGCCGCGCCGCCTGAAGCAGCACCCGCCGGCCGGGCGGCACGTTGGAGGTCCCTTCCAGGAAACGCGAACCCAGCGTGATGTCGCATTCGCCGCCCAGGACCGGGTCGAGCATCCGCGGCAGGTCGCCAGGCTGGTGCTGGTTGTCGGCATCGAAGGTGACGATGGCCTCCGCGCCTTGCTCCAGACAGTAGCTGATCCCCGTTTGCAGGGCCGCCCCCTGGCCGCGATTGATCCGGTGCCGCAGCACGTGAACAGGATAGCAACCGGCCACCTCGGCGGTGCCGTCATACGAACCGTCGTCCACCACGACGATGTTGTCATACTCCGGCAGCAGGCCCTCCAGGACCGCAGGCAACCGGTTTGCCTCGTTGTAGGCCGGAATGACAATAAACACCCGGGCTGCTGCGCTCTCCTGTCCGTTGCGGCCCCCTGCCGTCACCGGCTGATGCGCATGCTCCAGGGCGAGGCTGCGCACCATGATCGTGTTGCACGTTTCGAGGTGCTTGTAGCGCACGTACATCTGGTAGTGCGCCCACAGCGAGAAGAAGCAGAAGCTGTAGACGATGAGGTCCGTCCCGCGCTGAATCCCAAGGGCGTTGGCGACGGCCATGGTGGCGTCGGGCTGGGTGAGCAGGACAAGGAGGAAGACCCAGGCGAAGAAGAAGCCCAGCTCCACGAGCCGCTGGCTGCGCGGCTGGCGCAGCCGGATCAGACAGCGGAGCGCCTGGATGGCGGAGAACGTGATGAAGATCCACTGGAAGGCGTTCATGGGTGTTTTTGGAGTGCGGCGCTTTTCCGCCGCTTTTGTTTCTCCTTCCTCCTACAAAGCGGCGGAAAAGCGCCGCACTCCAAAGAAAAACGAAAGCGGCGTTACATCGCCGCACTCCAAAATTACAGCGGCCGTCCGGCCAGGCTCCAGGAGTTCTGCCGCGGCGCGTGCAGGGCATCGAGCGATAACTGGGCGCGTTGGAAAAGCGCTTCGGCCTCGCTGCGGCGCAGGTAATGGACCAGCGGGTGCGACAGCTGATCGTAGATTGCCAGCATGATGTCGCGGAACTTCAGGTTGAGAATGAACGAGAAGTACCCCGCCATCGGCAGCCGAAACGTGCCGTCCTTGCGGACGCCGAACCAGCGGTTGAGCGTTCGCGAGTGCAACCAAACGGGAACGGCAAGAAGGCCCGCAAGGGCGTAGAGCAGCTTCGCGGGCAACTTCGGGCCGATCCGCCGGAGCGGACGAACGATCCGCAAGTACGACTCATTCCCTTCCTGGGCATAGATCCAGACCGCAATCGAACCCGTGGGCCGCAGCAAGTCGCGCAGCTGCTGCATCCCGCGGACTGGATCGTCGAGATGGTCGATCACCCCGGCGCTGAAGATCCGGTCCAGCGACCCGGCGCGGAACGGCGGCTGCAAGATCGAGCCGCGCACCACGGTGACATTCGGCATACCCTGCGTGTGCCGCTGGGCGTGATACACCGAGCTGGAGTAGTCCAGTCCGATCACGTGCTTCGGTCCCATCCCCGCGACCGGGACCAGGAAGCGGCCCATGCCGCAGCCGGCGTCGAGGATGGTCTGGCCCCGAAAATCTTCCGGCTTCAACATCGGGAAGAAGTGGAAGAACAGATCGGCCGAGGCCATGAATCCATCAAAGGTATTGAAGGCGTCCCACTGCTTGCCGAAAGCGTCAATCGTCTCGGCCGATCTGTTCTTCCACTTCTTCCCGATGTTGAAGCCGGAAGATTT
>SBAX01000186.1 GCA_005240095.1 Phycisphaera mikurensis | reverse complement strand
GTACGGCAGCTTCCTGGCCGTCGACGACATTTCGTTCAGCGTCGATCGGGGCGGGGTGGTGGGCTTCCTGGGGCCCAACGGGGCGGGGAAGACGACGACAATCCGGATTCTCAGTTGCTACCACCCGGCTACCAGCGGCACGGCCAGCGTTGCAGGCTTCGATGTCTTCTCTCAATCCATGGAAGTGCGGCGGCACGTTGGCTATCTGCCTGAGTCCACTCCGCTCTATCCCGAAATGCGCGTGCGGGAGTACCTGCACTTTCGCGGCAAGCTGCGGGGGATGACCTATCCCGAGCGGGTGGACGCTCTGCGGCGCGTGGTAGACCGCTGCTGGCTGTCGGAGTTCGTGGATCGGCCGATCGGGCACTTGTCCAAGGGTATGAAGCAGCGCGTGGGCCTGGCCGATGCCATCATGCACGATCCCGCGGTGCTCATCCTCGACGAACCCACCATCGGGCTGGACCCCAACCAGATTCGCGAAACCCGGCACCTGATCCACGAGCTGGGCGAGCGGCACACCGTGCTGCTAAGCTCCCACATTCTGCACGAGGTCGAGCAGACCTGCAGCCGCACGATCATCATCGCCTCGGGCAAGATCGTGGCCAGCGGGTCGCCCCAGGAGCTGCGCGATCGCTTCAGCGCCCGCGCCAAGGTGGTGGCCGAGCTCAAGGGGCCCACGCAGGAGATCGAGGCGGGGGCCAGGGCCCTGCAGGGCGTGCAGAAGGTGGACGTGTCCGCGAACAACGGCTGGGTGCGGGTGGCCATCGACGCCCATCCCGATCGCGATGTGCGCGAAGACGTGTTCCGGCTTTCGTCGTCCAAGGGCTGGACGCTGCGAGAGCTGCGCCGCGAAGGGGCGACGCTCGAAGATTTCTTTGTGCAGGTGACCGCGGAACAGGCGCGACGGAGCAAGACCGGGAGATGATTTTCGATTGTCGATTTTCGATTGTCGATTGGTCCCAATCGCAAATCGCAAATCGACAATCGACAATTGGAGACCATTGATGAGCAATGTGACCACATTGGCTCGGCGCGAGATCGGGGCCTATTTTCTTTCGCCGATCGCCTACGCGGTGATCGCCATGTTCCTGTTCACCGCCGGTCTGGTGTTCGGGCTGGGGACGTTCTCGCCCGGCGGGGAGGCTTCACTGCGTAACCTGCTGGATTTCTGGATCGTGCTCATCCTTGTGTTCGTACTGCCGATGCTCACCATGCGACTGGTGAGCGATGAGCTTCGCGTGGGGACGATCGAGACGCTGATGACTGCTCCGGTCAGCGAGACGCAGGTCGTTCTGGGCAAGTTCCTCGGGGCTTTCCTGTTCTACCTCATCCTGATTGCGGCGCTGCTCCTGTATCCGTTGCTCCTGCAATTCTACGGGCCCGTGGATCCTAAGCTGCTGCTTTGCCACTACGTCGGGCTGCTGCTGCTAGGCGCCCTGTATATCTCGGTGGGGCTGTTCTTCAGCTCCTGCACGAAGCATCAGGTGGTCGCGGTGCTGCTGAGTTTTACGGTGCTGGCACTGATGACTTTCGCTTCGCACGAACTGGCGCGGCTGGTGGACACGGGTTGGTTGCGGGTGGTCATGCAGCAGGCGTCGGTTCGCACGCATTTTCACGACTTCGTGCGGGGCATGCTGGACCTTAATCACCTGGTGTTCTTCCTGACCACAACGGCCTTTTTCCTGTTTCTGACGGTTAAGCGTCTGGAGATGCGACGATGGCAGTAGACGAAAAAGCAACGCACCCTCAATCCGCTTCGTCGTCGCGGGGCCGGCGGCTGCTGGTGGGGTCCAACGTGGCCCTGATGACCGCGATCGTGGTGGGCATCGTGATCGTGGCCCAGGTCTTCGCCTACGAGTTGGCCGACCGGGCGCGGCTGGACATGACCTCCAGCGGGGTCAACAGCCTCTCCGACGGGACCACGAATCTGTTGCGAAGCCTGGATCAGAACCTGCGGCTGACTTCGCTGTACTTCGAGACCGACCGTGAGGATGCCGACCAACCCAAGTATCGACGAGCGTCGCAGGACCTGCTGGAGCTCTACGAGGCAAGCAATCGTGGCAAGATCACCGCGGAGTGGATCAATCCCCTGAAGGATCACGAGAAGTTCCAGCAGGTGCTCGCCCGGCTGCGGGAGAAGACCGCCTTCAAGGACATGGTGGCGGCGTATCAGGGCCGGATCGAGGCCTACAAGACCGATTTCGACGGGCGGATGCGCAAGCTGCTCGAGGAAGAGCTGAACCGGCTCGCGCCGCTCGTGGGTCCGTCGGCGATGGGCGAGGCGCGGCCGACGGCCGTGGCCCAGGTCGAGGAACTGCTCAAGCGTCTGTCCAGTGAGCTGGAGATGACCCGCGAGCAGATCGACGCCATGACGATGGCGGCCAATCCGCAGTACTCGGCCGCGGTCAACGATCTCAAGACGCTTTACCCCAAGATCACCAAGGCGTTCAAGGAGATCGGCAAGTTCGCGGCGGCCGAGCTGGCCCGCGATCCCAACATGCCCGCCGGACAGGCGGAGTTCCTCGAGGGCGCCAACAACCGCTACGCGGAGCTTGCCTCCGCTCTCGAAGCTGAAACCACCCAGCTCCAGGACTTGGAGCCCCTCAAGCTCGATGAAGTGGCCGACCAGCTTCAGCCCACGGCCAATGCGATTCTGGTGGAGACTGACACGGACGCCCGTGTAGTGGACTTCAGCTCGGTCTTCCCGCCCATGGATCAAAGCGGCGCCAGCATGCGCGTGCCCTTCGAGAAGCGGGCCTTCAAGGGCGAGGAGAAGCTGACCGCGGCGATTCTCCGGGCCACTCAGAAAGAGCAGACCGCGGTGGTTTTCGTGCGCTACGGCGGCACCCCCCTTTTCATGGGCGGTTTCATGCCCGGTCAGCCCGGCGCGCCCTACACGGCCATGAAGCAGCAGTTGGAGGACGCCAACTTCATCGTTGAGGAGTGGGACCTCAAGACCAAGGACACGCTCCCGGAAATCAACCCCAAGCCCACGCGAACCATTTTCGTGGTGCTCAAGCCCGAGCAGCAGCAGCGCAACCCGATGATGCCGCAGCAGCCGCCGGAGCAGCCCTTCAGCGAAAACCATCGCCAGGCGCTCTTGAAGGCGATGGGCGAGAATGGGCGGGCGCTCTTCATCGCCGGGTGGGCCCCGGGTCCCTTCGGGCCGATCCCCTCGACGTACGAATACAGCGACTACCTCAAGCAGACGTGGGGCATCAACATCGACACCTCCGCCCTGCTGATCGAGACGGTCAGCACCGGACCCGGCAAGTACATGGTCGCCCGGCGAGACTTCTTCAACATGGTTGGGGAGATGGACCTGGGCAATCACCCGATTGTCAGCGGTTCCGCCGCGCGCCGCATTGGGCTGCCCTGGTGTGCTCCGCTCGATCTCTCCGCCACGCCTCCCGAGGGCGTGAGCATCCAGAAGCTCATCACGCTCCCGAAGCGCGACGGCGTGTGGGGAGTCAAGAACATTCAGAAATACCAGGAGCAGCTCGATCAGCGCGAATTCCTCACGCGGGTGGAGGGTGATCTGGAGGGCCCCTTCGATCTGGCCGCGGCGGCGACCAAGGGCGATGCCAAGATCGTGGTGGTCTCCGCCCGGGACTTTGCCGAAGACGAAGTCGCCTTTGCCCGCGAACTGGGCATGACCGCGCAGGGCTTTACGATTCGCTCGCGCAATCCGGGCAACGTGACGCTGTTCATCAATGCCCTGCACTGGCTCAACGACAACACGGGCTTCATGGACATCGGCCGGCCCATCGATGCGGCGGTGCTGGAGATCGAAAGCCCGGCCACGGTCAAGGCTGTGCAGGCACTGACCATCGTCGTGTGGCCGCTGCTGGCCCTGCTGGGGGGCGGAGTCGCCTGGTGGGTGCGGCGAAGCTGACGGGGTATGGTTTTTTGCGCGACGCGGGGCATGGCGGCGCTGCGCCTGGCTATGCCACCCACGCTACGTTGACAGTCGAGGAAGTAAGAGACGCATGAACTTCAAGACCACCGCTTTTTTGGCCGTACTGCTGGCCCTCATGATGACCGTGTACGCGGGCCTGCGCCTGGGATCCAAACCCGCCGAGAGCACGACCACACCCCCCGTGCCGACAGCTCCGACCTCCGCTGCGTCGCGCGATGTCCTGGAGAAGAAGCTCGGCGACGTGGTCAAGGTGGCTCTTAAGGTCAAGGGCAAGGACGAGTGGACGTTCGAGAAGAAGGCTCCGACCGAAGGCGGCGTGGCCGCTTGGCGGATGACCGCCCCGATGGACATGGCCGTGGCCACCTGGGAGGTGGACAAGTTCGGGCGCGAAATCGGGCGGCTTCAATATGACGTGAGCTTCGAGCCCGGTGCCGCCGGCGGCGTGTCGCTGGCTGACGCCGGCCTAAGTCCGCCCGAAGCCACGGTGACGCTGACCGACGCCGCGGGAGTCACCGCCAGCGTCGACATCGGAAAACCCGCCTCGGACAGTTCCACCTACGTTCGTCCTGCCGGCAGCGGCCCGATTCTCGTCGGCAAGGCCAACCTTCGCACGCTCTGGAAAGCCAAGGCTCTGGAGTATCGCGATCAGCAGCTGTGGAACTTCGCTCCGGAGAACGCGACCCGGGTGGAGATCATCGACCGCGCCCACGCCGAAGGACCGGCGACGTATGTGTTCGTCAAGGATGGTGCGCGGTGGATGATGGAGTCTCCCGCTGCCGCCCGCGCCACCGGCAAGGTCGATGACATGCTGCGGGCCATCAGCCGGCTGCGGGTCACGCAGTGGTATGACGAAGGCAAGGACAAGCCCGTCGTGTACGGCGTTGAGTCCGCCGCGCTCACCGTGCAGGTGACCGTCGAGGAGAAGGTCCCCGTCGCCAAGGAGGAGCCCAAGGAAGACGAAGCCGAGAAGGACGACGACGAGTCCGAAGCCGAGCCGGCGATGGAGACCAAGACGAACGTGTACGAGCTGCACGTGGCCGACCGCTCGCCCATCGGCGAGGACACCAAGGTGTACGTACGTCCCGGCGACGAGCCGGTCGTAGCCACGCTCATGAAGGCCACCACCGACAAGTTCAAGCCGGTGATGTCCGAGTGGCGGGACATGCACGTGACCACCGCCAATGTCGAGGCCGCAACACGCGTCGAGCTTACGGCCGGCGGGCGCCAGGCCGCTCTCGTGCAGCAGAACGGCGCGTGGTCTTTCGAGGGCGATGGCGGGCGGGCCGAGGACGCCGCGGTGAAGGAACTCCTCAAGGCGGTCAAGGACATGAACGCCGTGGTGTTTGTGGATGCCGCGGAAGCCGCTTCGGCATTCAGCCAGCCGCAGGGCGAAGTCCGCCTGACTGTCCCCGGCGCGGATAGCGCAGAACGGATCACCGTCGGCGCTCATACCGACGAAAGCACCAAGCGGATGGTCTACGTGCGTCGCGGCGATGCGGCGGTCATCGGCAAGGTCCGGACGGGCGACGTGGAAAAGCTGCTGCGTGCGCCGATCGCCTACCGCGATCGTACGGTTCTCGATGTGCCCGAAGCCCATGTGCAAAAGCTCGTCCTTACGACGCAGAACAAGTACGTTGGCGGGAAGGACGCGCTGACGTTCGAGCGCGTTGGCGAGGCGTGGACCATGACGGCCCCGGTTGCCGCAGCGGTTCGCGCCGATCGCATCCAGAAGCTGGTTGAGTCCGCAGCCTCTCTGCACGCCACGGCTATTGCGGCCGAAGGGCAGGAGGCCACATCCTTTGGCCTCCACGAGCCCACCGCGACGCTTGCTCTTACCGTGCAAGCGCCGTCGGACGAGGACGCTACCGCGGCGCCTGCGGAGCATCAACTTGCCTTCGCCGCCCACGACGGGAAGTTCTATGCCAAGCGCTCGGATCGTCCCACGGTCTACGAAGTCTCCGCTGACTTCTATAATCAGCTCTTTGCCGAGCTGCGGACGGCGGAGGTCATGACCTTTGAGAACGCCAAAGTGCGGCAGTTTTCCATTCGCAAAGCCGGTCAGACCCACGCCTTCAGCAAGAGCGAGAGCAAATGGACCTATCAGAGCGAGCCCGATCTGCCCCTGGACGGCAAGAAAGTCGATAACCTGCTGCTGCAGCTCAAGGACCTCAAGACGGAGCGCTATGTCCGCAGCGGAGTCGACGACCTCGCCGCATTGGGGTTATCATCCCCCCATATCGAGGTCACGGTGATGCTCGAGGACGGCACGAAGCGCGTTCTCCGGGTATCCGAAAAGGGCCATGACAGGGAGGGCGACAAGGGGCGCTACGCCACCATCGACGACGGGCGCGACGTGTTCCTCCTGACCGAGGAGACCCTTAAGCGGATCGACGTCTCCCTGCCCGATCTCGAGAAAGTCTGATCCGGGGCGAATTGGCGCACGCCGAGTTGACCCATACTCTGCGGCTCGGCAGGAGCCTCGCCCTCCCAACAGCCGGCGCCAACGAAGGAGTCGCTGTCATGAAGACGGTCGTCGTGGCGATCCTGGTGCTGGTTGTCGGCGCGGCGCTCACCGGCTCAAGCTGCGGTACCCGCCAGGCGGAGGAGCTGGATAAGCTCGGCACCGTGCGCATCACCATCAAGGACAAGCCCTTCGAGCTGTGGATCGCCGATGCCTATGCCGAGCAGCAGCAGGGGCTGATGCACGTCTCCGCGGAGCGCATGGCCGCGCTGCCCGACGGTACCCAGCGCGGCATGATCTTCGTCTTCGACCACGAGCAGCAGCTCAACTTCTGGATGAAGAACACGATCATTCCCCTGGACATCGCCTATCTTGATTCGGCCGGTAAGGTGGTGGGCATGCACACCATGGCCGCCCTCGACGATCGCATCGGCCAGTACCCCTCCGGGGCGCCAGCCCTGTACGCCATCGAGGTAAACGCCGGGGTCTTCAATACTATCGGGCTTCACGTCGGCGACGTCGTGGATATCCCCGCCTCCCTCAAGCGCACCCCCTAGGCCGTCGAACACCCATACGCCGGTCGTTGCGAGGTGCCCAGGGCGGACGGATGTTCCATGCGCGTTCTCGTCGTTGACAGTCCCGAGACCAGCCTCCCCCCGGGCGCCACCGAGCTGCTCGGCGACATCGGCTGGCAGGTTGTCACAGCGCCGGACTGGGCAGTGGCCGCCCAACGGGCCCGTAGCGGCGACGTCGACGCCGTGATCCTCGGTGAGCCGGGGCGCGAATCCGGCGAAGCACCGCGACGGCAGTTCCAGGAGCTGCTGCACGTCGTCGAGGCGCGGCGCATCGCGGCCATCATGATCAGCGAGCATGGCCCGCCCGTCGGCGACCAGAATTCGCTGGTCAACGTGGTCGATTCGCACATTTCCCTGGCCGAGCTTCGCGGGCAGCTCACGGTAATCGAAAGATACCACCGCCTGCTCAAGCGCCTGGAAGGCGAGCTGCAGAACATGGAGCGGCTCAGCGAGCGCCTGCACCATCACTTCCAGGAGGTGGACCAGGAGCTGCGCCTGGCCGCCCGCCTGCAGCGCGATTTCCTGCCCGACCTTTCGCGACCCTTCGGCAACCTCCGTGCCGCTGCGATCTACCGCCCGGCCTCCTGGGTCTCCGGCGACATGTTCGACGTGTTCCGCATCGACGAGGATCGCACGGGAATCTACATCGTCGATGCCGTGGGGCATGGCATGGCCGCCAGCCTGCTGACCATGTTCATCAAGCGCGCCGTCGTTCCCACCCATGGCCACGGAGACGAACTCACTGTGCTCGACCCCGCGCAGGTGATGAGCGCCCTCAACGACGCCCTGGCCGACCAGGCTTTGCCGAACTGCCAGTTCGTCACCGCCTGCTACGGCCTGTTCCACCGCTCCACGCGGGAGTTTCATTTCGCCCGCGGCGGGCACCCCTATCCGCTGCTGATTTCGCCAGTCAGCGGGCTGAGCGAATTGCAGGCTCCCGGCGGGTTGCTGGGGCTGACCCGCGGCGAGCAGTTCGTTTCTTACGGAGCCGTCCTCGATCCCGGCGACAAGCTGCTGCTCTATACCGATGGCATCGAGCTGTGCTTCCAGGATTCATCCGCCGAGTCGCCCGACGGACGGGCGTTCCACCGCGTCTTTGCTTCGCTTGCGGCGCTGCCCATCGACGCCATGATGGACCAGGTGGAGCTCCAGCTTAACTCGCAATCCAACTTCACCGGCCCGCGCGACGACCTCACCGTCCTGGGCCTGGAAGTCCTTCCCTCGTAACCTTCGTCATTTGACGGGCCAATGCCTCCTCTGTACTTTTGCTGGTTCGGACTGTTGATCCGTTGGTCGTGTGGGTTTCTGCGTTTCTGCTTTCTGCGTTTTTGCGTTTCGACGTATGACTTCATCCGAGATTCGCCGCCAATTCATCGATTTCTTCCGCGCAAAGGGCCACGCCTACGTCCCCTCTTCGCCGGTGGTGCCCCTGGATGATCCCACGCTTATGTTCACCAACGCGGGCATGAACCAGTTCAAGCCCATCTTCCTGGGCACGGAAGCGCCTCGCTACCCACGGGTGGCCAACAGCCAGAAGTGCATCCGCGCCGGCGGCAAACATAACGACCTCGACGACGTCGGGCAGGACACCTACCACCACACCTTCTTCGAGATGCTCGGTAACTGGTCCTTCGGCGACTACTTCAAGAAGGAGGCCATCGAGTGGGCCTGGGAGCTGCTTACCAAGGTCTGGGGCATCGACAAGACGCGGTTGCATGCCACGTACTTCGGAGGGCTTCCTAAGGGGACGGAGGGACGGAGGGACGAAGGGACGGAGGGGAGAGCGACGGAGCGACGAAGCGACGAAGCGACGAAGGGAACGGTTAGTCAGTACCGCGACCGTGAGGCAGGTCGCGACCAAGGAGGGAGCGACCTGGGTACGGCTCCCCCCCTTACCAAGGG
>SBAX01000157.1 GCA_005240095.1 Phycisphaera mikurensis | reverse complement strand
CGGCTGATCACGGCTCTCAATCGCCTCAAATCACTGGGCAACACGCTGCTGCTCGTGGAGCACGATCGCGAGGTCATCGACTCTGCCGATCACGTGCTCGACTTCGGCCCCGGGGCCGGCGACTTCGGCGGGCGAATCACCGCCGCCGCCGCGCCCAAGGACGTCCGTGCTAAACGGGCGTCACTCACGGGACAATATCTGTCCGGCAGGAAAGCGATTCCTGTGCCCACTAATCGTCGACCGGTCGGCTTGGTTCCGCGAACCGACTTGGCGCCCCTCGACGAGCCGGATGATCTGTTTTCCGATGTAGCGTCGCCCCTTGTGGGCGGCGCTTGGAGTTCGAACGACTCCGGCGATCAAGCGCCGGGGACAAGCCCCGACGCTACATCTCGGCGGCGTGCGAAGCGCCGCGCTGGCGTTCGAGGCACACGGGCATCAACCGATCGCTGGTTGATCGTACACGGCGCCCGGGCCAACAACCTCAAGGAGATCGACGCGCCCTTTCCGCTCGGGCGGTTCACCTGCGTGACCGGCGTTTCCGGCAGCGGCAAGAGCACGCTGGTGAGTGACTGCGTTCACAACGCCCTGGCCGCAAGGATCCACCGGGCGAGCGTCACTCCCGGCGGCCACGATCGCATCACCGGGCTCGAACACATCGATAAGGTCATCAACGTCGACCAGAGCCCCCTGGGCAACACCCCCACCAGCAATCCCGCCACCTACACCGGCGTTTTCGACGCCATCCGCGCACTCTACGCCGCCCTGCCCCTCAGCAAGGTCCGCGGCTACACCGCCAACCGCTTCAGCTTCAACCGCCCCGGCGGGCGCTGTGAGGCCTGCGAGGGCATGGGCCAAAAGTGCATCGAGATGCACTTCCTCCCCGACGTGTGGGTGGAATGCGAGGACTGCAAAGGCGCCCGCTTCGTTGCGGAAACGCTCGAGGCCAAGTACCGCGACAAGAGCATCGCCGATGTGCTGGCCATGCGCATCAGCGAAGCCGTCGCCCTCTTCGAGAACGTACCCCGCGTGCGAAAAATGCTGCAGACGCTCGAAGATGTGGGGCTCGGTTACCTGCAGCTCGGTCAGCCTGCGCCCACACTTTCCGGAGGCGAGGCCCAGCGCGTCAAGCTCGCCGCCGAACTGGGCAAGCCCTCTACCGGCAAGACGCTCTACATCCTCGACGAGCCCACCACCGGTCTGCATTTCGATGACCTCACCAAGCTGCTGTCCGTGCTGCACCGCCTCGTCGATCTTGGAAACACGGTCATCTGCATCGAGCACAACCTGGACGTCATCAAGACCGCCGACTGGGTGATCGATCTGGGCCCCGAAGCCGGCGAGGCCGGCGGACGCATCGTGGCGGCCGGCACGCCGGAGCAGATCGCGGCCATACGGGAGTCCCACACCGGTGTCGCCCTGGCGCCCGTGCTGGCCCGTGGTCCCCGCGCGGAGCGCGAGGTCTACGATGCCAAAAAGGAGGCCGAAAAAGAGATCAACATCCAGGCGCCCATCGACCTCGGCGAGGACACGAAAGTTCCCTGGGAGACCGATGGTGAGCGCTGGCAAACCGTCGATCATCGCGACCTCAAGGGCAAGCCCGTCGGCTGGGACCCGGCGCTGCTCCAGTGGCTCGTCGAGACCATCCAGTCCCTCGGCGAGTTCCTGCCCACGGACTGGAACCATCGCTCGCGGGTCGAAATCAAAACCGGCGGCACGGCGCTATGGTTCTGCCATATTCTGACCGGATTCACCGGCCTGCTGGAAGTGTCCCTGCGCGTTCCCACAGGCACGCTGCGGGAAGGCGAATTGCGCAACAAACTGAGTATCAAGACTCTGGACGAGCGCAAGGACCTTCCTCTCTACGGCCAGTGGCACCGCGTCTCTGTGCGTTGCCTGTCCACCGGATGGGACGACGTGCGTCTTTCGCTTCGCGATTTCAAGGACATTCAGAAGAGCGCCTTTCGCGAGTTTTTGAAGACCGCCGCCCTGGCCTATCACCGCGCGGTTTCTGCGGCCCGGGCCCAGCCCGAAAAGCAGCGCCCCTGGGAATCCAGCGGCCAGCAATGGCATCTCTCGCAGAAATCCATGAGCCGCCGGCAGGTTCCGACGTGGAAACCGACGTTGCTTCTTTCCTTGATCGGACGATTCAAGTCCCTCGAGCCGCGCCTCGAGTTCGACTGGGCTACGAAGACGGCCGTGCTGTTTAAGCCCCCGGGCGCGGAAAGTCCGCTGGGTAAAATCGTCACCAACATGGGCCGCGGCCTGCGCGTCGAACTCCGCGCTCCTATGAACGTGGTGACCCCCGTACAGGTCGAGCAGCTCGGCGAGGATGTCGAAATCCGCCGTCGCGGCTCGGGCGACTGCGACTGGGTGATCTTCTGGGTCAGCTCGCTCACCGCCGTCGACACCGCACAGTTGCGCAGCCTGTGGGCGATCTGCACCGGCTCACAGCAGTCGGGGAGGTTGCAGTCCGCATGAACGCCCTTGTTCCCAACCGCCTGCTGTTCAACTTCGAGTTCCCGTTGCACTACCTGTGCAATGCGCCCGCCTTGGATGGTCGTGCGAGCGCCTGGTCGGATGAGTTTCTCCTGCCCACGCTTGGGGAGATCGATGGGCGAAAGGAATTCGCCGATGTCTGGGCGGGCTGGAATGAGTCCGGTCTGTACATCGCCTGCCGCGTGACCGGCCGGAAATCTGCCCTCCGCTGCGATCCCAGGTCCTTCTGGACCGGGGACAATCTTCGCCTCTGCACCGACATGCGCGACGCCCGCAGTGCCAAGCGGGCCACGCGCTTCTGCCGCCAGTTCTACTTCCTCCCCACGGGCGGCGGTCCGCGCAAGGATCAGCCCGTCGCCGGAGTCAATCCCTTCCAGCGGGCCAAGGAGCCTGCCCCGCGAATCGACGCCCAGCGCCTTCTCGTCGCCTCCCGCATCACCCGCGACGGCTACACTTTGGAGGCCCACGTTCCCGCGGAATGTCTTTCCGGTTTCGACCCCGCCGAGCATCCCCGCATCGGCTTCTACTACATCCTCGAAGATATGGACCTGGGCCAGCAGTACCTCACCATCGGCGACGACCTTTACTGGTACGTAGACCCCTCCACCTGGGCCACGACGGTGCTGACGAAATGACTGGTGGTTGCTCCCACGGAACAGCAGCAGGCACGACTCTCGACCACCGTGCTGTCCCAAAAGATTCCGAGCCTTGACCCGCGACAATGTGTGTTGTTACTCTGCTTCGAACGCCATGAACCAGGAGCTTGCGAGGATTCCTGTCGAACGGGTCGAAAGGGCCATCTTGCTGGTTCGCGGTCAGAAGGTCATGCTCGACGCCGACTTGGCGAAGTTGTACGGGACGTCAACGAAGCGTTTGAACGAGCAGGTCAAGCGAAATTGGGATCGTTTTCCGGACGACTTCATGTTTCAACTGACTAGGCACGAATGGGATTGTTTGAGGTCGCAATTTGCGACCTCAAAACCGCAGCGCGGCGGTCGCCGTGTTCCACCGTATGCCTTCACCGAACATGGCGCCATCATGGCCGCGAATGTCTTGAACAGCCGCCGCGCCGTCCAAGCCAGCATTTATGTCGTAAGAGCGTTCATTCGCTTGCGGGAGCTGCTCGCCTCGCACAAGGAACTCGCGCGACGCCTGGATGCTCTGGAGCAGAAGTACGACGGACAGTTCAGGGTAGTCTTTGACGCCATCCGCAAGCTGATGACCCCACCCGAGCCGCGAGTGCCGCGAATGGGCTTTCATGCCTCGCGACGTGAGGGTTAGACGACCTGCGTCCTGGACCAGAATTGATCGATGCTCAGAAAACGGTTGTCACGCCAAGCTTCGCCCGCCGTCGACGCACACCACTTGTCCGGTGACGTAGTCGCCGGACTCGACCAGAAAGCGGACTACCCTGGCAACATCCTTCGGCGTGCCCGCGCGGCGCAGGGGGACCTTGGCGATCAACTTCTCGCGTAGCTCCTGCGAATAAGAGTCAGGGAATTCTGCAATCCCCGGCGACACGCCGTTGACCAGCACAGTCGGGGCCAGGGCCTTCGCCAGGGCCTTGGTGACCGCCACGAGCGCGGCCTTGGAAGCGCAGTACGCCAGATGACTCGCCCACGGGCGCTCCGCGGAGATGTCGCAGAGATTGACGATCTTCCCTACGCCGTGTGCCGACAGATGGGGGAAGGCATGACGGCACAGTCCCACCGGCGCGGTCAGGTTGGTTCGCAGTATGTTGTCCCACGTGGCCACGTCGAACTCCGCAAGCGTGTCCGGCTTGTCCGTGAGAAAAATCGAGGCATTGTTAACCAGGATATCCAGCCGTCCGAAGGACCGCACGCCCTCACTGACAATCGCCGGCCAGCTCGCCGGGTCGCTCAATTCTCCCGCCACGGTTGCCCCGCGCCGGCCGAGAGCTTCGACTTCGGCAACGACGTCTTGCGCTTCTGCTGCCGAGCGACGATAATGAATGACGACGTCGCATCCCCCGCGGGCCAGTTCCAGGACAATGGCCCGCCCCACGCGTTTCGCCCCGCCCGTCACCAAGGCCACTTTCCCAGCGAGTTCCATGAAGGTGCCGGCTCCCGAGGAGGTTCAAAGAGAGTTGGATTCCGTACTCGACCCTTGCTACTTCCTTTGGTCATTGGTCCTTGGTAATTGGTAATTGTTACTCTTCCGGCGGCAGCTTGTGCATGGCCCAGACATCGTCCGACGTTGTCGGCGGCGGTCTCTCCCGGAAGATGAGCTCCCGCAGCCGCCGTGAGCTGCGGACGATCGCATAGCTGGCGGCCAGGAACACGATGACCAGCAACAATCCCAGCAGCAGCACCGCGGACATGGAGCGCGCCGCCTTCACGGTCTGCGGCGGCGGTTCATGCTCGCTCGGCGACGTCGCCACCGGCTGGTCCGAGGCTCTCGAGGCCCGGAAGATCCAGTTGCCCCATGCCCACAGGAACAGCAACACGCCGATCAGCAGCACGAGCAGCCCCAGGCGGACGCGATGCGGTTCGGAGTTCAGCGATCCCAGGGTCATACCGCCCGCCTCGATTCCCACGGGCTCTTCGCCCGGACACTTACGCTTTCCGTTTCGCGGAGCCTCTCCAGGAGCTCGCGCTGCTCGGCGGAGGCCGCAGCCGGGGGCACGATCTGTACGACGACGTACTGGTCTCCGACCTCCCCGCTCCCGCCACGCTTGATGCCCTTGCCCTTCAGACGCAGCTTCGTACCGCTCGCGGTTCCAGGAGGCAAGGTCACGCTGGCTCTTCCCTCCAGCGTAGGCACTTCGACCTTTGCACCCAGCGTCGCTTCGGTGATGCTTACAGGGACGTCCAAGTACACGTCCAGACCTTCGCGAGTGAAGTACGGGTGCGGGCGGATGTGGCAGCGCAGCAGCAGGTCACCGGGCGGGCCGCCGTTGGCCCCGGGCACGCGTCCGCGTAGCCGAATCCTCTGTCCTTCCTCGACTCCGGGCGGCACCTTCACTTCCAGGTGTTCGATCCGTCCGCGGGCCGTGGTCAGTTGCAGGGAAACCGTAGCCCCGTGCACCGCTTGGTCGAAGGTCAAGGTGATGTCTCGCTCTTCGTCCGCAGCGGGGGGCGGTGCGGAAACGTCCCACTCCCCGCGCCCGTGGCCGAAGATCTGCTCGAAGATGCTTCCGCCCGCTCCGCGACCCCGCTGTCCGCGCGCCCCGAAGGCCGAGAACAAATCCTCCAGATCTTCCACGCCCACCGTCGAGCCGCCGCCCCACTGGTAGACCTTCTGCCCCTGGGGCGTGGTGTGCCACTCGCCGACCCCGACCTCGCCGAACTGGTCGTATTGCTGGCGCTTCTCCTTGTCGCTCAGGGTGGCGTAGGCGCGCTGGACCTCCTTGAACTTCGCGTCGGCTGCGGGGTCGGGGTTGCGATCAGGGTGGTACTGCTTGGCCAGCTTGCGATAGGCCCGCTTGATCTCCTCCTCGCTCGCCGTCCGCGAAACGCCCAGCACCTCGTAGTAATCTCGCTTCTTGGACATCGGCATTTCGACAGGCAATCGTCTGGCCCGCGTACCTCGCGCTCAACCCTGCAAGAGTATAGGCGCACGCCTGAAAAACCGCAAAAAAACACGGGGTGGCACGGACAAGCTCTGCTTGTCCGTGGACTGCCGCGTGGCTTTCGTCATCCCGGTCACCCGTTTGTGTTTCTGCGTTTTTGCATTTCTGCGTTTCTGCGTTTCGACGAATCGACAATCGCCAATCGCCAATCGACAATAGGGTTATGCGAATCCTGATCACCGCCGGACCCACGCGGGAGTATCTCGACCCCGTCCGCTTCCTGACCAACGCCAGCAGCGGCAAGCTTGGCTATGCCATCGCGGCAGCGGCGGCTCGTCGTGGGCACAAGGTGGAGCTGGTCAGCGGGCCCGTGGAGGTCAAACCGCCCAAAGGCGTGCGAGTGACACAGGTTGTCACCTCCCGGGAGATGTTCGACGCGGCCGTGGCCCTGTTTGCGAAATGCGACGCGGCGATCATGGCCGCGGCGGTGTGCGACTATCGTCCCGCCAGGACTTCCCGGCGAAAGCTCTCCCGTAGCGGTGGTCTGACGCTCTCTTTGCGACCCACACGCGACATTTCTGCGTACCTTGGTCGGACCAAAGGCGACCGCATCGTCGTGGGTTTCGCCCTTGAAGATCGCAAGGGGCGTGCCCGCGCCGCCGAGAAGCTCCGCCGCAAGCGCTGCGACGCCATCGTGCTCAATCAGCCGTCGAATATCGGCGTGGACTCCGGTGCCGTCCAGGTGATGCTCGCCTCCGCCCAGTGGCTGCCGCCGATGAGCGGCACAAAAAAACGAATTGCCGAAGAACTAATCAGCCTCGTCGAAGCACTGACATCTGGCGTTCCTTCGCGCCGTTCACGCAGCTAGCGATACGATTGTGAAGCTGGGTAAAGCGGCGTGATGGCTCGGGGGGTCGGTTTGTGGCCATTGGCGAGGCCAGCCACCGTAAAGTCTTGGTTTTTCAATGGCTTACGGTTCGCGTAGCCTTTCCCACGTTGCGAGGGTCCCCCAAGGGGTGCAGACACGCTAAGCGGTTCATTTTTGCGGTCAAATGTTCAAGCCGGGGCGCGGACCCCGCCGATTTAGCACGGAACGGCCCTGAGGGCGGGCGCTCGCGCACGCTACACCGTTGGTCGAGCGCTCAAGCCGGGCCTTTAGGCGGGTGAGAATTCTTGGATTTGGCCGTTGACTTGCAGTTGGCTATTTCTAGAATTCGCCTGCCGTTAGCGTCGCAGCGTCGGTTTGGTTGTACACACGAACCGGCCTTTCGATGCAACTGGATAGGCGGCTGCTTCGGTCGTTGGCGCGATGACGAAGCGGCAGGAGCCACCAAATCCAATGGTGTTGTGGACTAAGCCGATAGCAGGCAGCTTCGTCGTCGCGTAGTCGCGAGGAGCGTTGGCAATAGTACCGTTATTGTCTCCGAGATAAGGGTAAGCCCGTAGCGCGCGGCGCGGCCGCTCGCCGGGGGACGCCCACTCGGTGTTTCCAAGGAACGTTGGGCTTGAAACAAGAGCGTTGACACGGTTCACGCCACAGTCTTTTTTCTGGAGGTCAGCTAATGCTAGGTTCAAACGGATTGGGTGAAACGACGCTTCGCACGCAGATTCGTGCGTTGTCTCGTCTGGGCACGGTCTGGGGCGTGCTCGCGGTAATGCTCGTCTGCTGGGGCGGTCTCTTCCAGGGATGCCCGCCGCCGGACGGCGGACCAACGCCGTGCGCGACGGATGCTGACTGCGACGACGACGACGGCTGCACGACGGACACCTGCGTCATCGCCGAGGGCGAGACGGAGGGTGAGTGCGACAACACGTTGGCGTGCGTCGATGAGGATCACTGCGTGACCGTCACCGCCGGTGATACCGAGGTCACGGTGTGCGTCGATTGCCTCGACGACGACGAGTGCGACGACAGTGTGGACTGCACCACGGATGCCTGCACGGAGGGCGCCTGCTCGAACACGGCGGACGACGCGGCCTGCGACGACGCTGTGGATTGCACCGTGGATACCTGCGACGCCGCCACCGGCTGCAGCAACGCGGCCGATGACAGCGCCTGCGATGACGGCGAGTTCTGCAACGGCGCCGAAACCTGCGACGCGACGGCTGGCTGCGTGGATGGCGAGGACCCCTGTGATCCCGCCACCGAGGCATGCCTCGAGGCCACCGACGAGTGCGTTTTGACCTGTACGGCCGACGCCGACTGCGACGACGGGCTGTTCTGCACCGAGGAGGCCTGCGTCAATGACCTCTGCCTGACTTCGCCCCTGGATTGCAGCGACGGCGCCTTCTGCAACGGCGAGGAAACCTGCAACGAGGACACCGACGCCTGCGAGGATGGCACGGCCCCTTGCAGCGGCGACACGCCGGTCTGCGACGAAGGCACTGACACGTGCAGCGCGGGCGAGCCCTGCACGACTGACGCCGAGTGCGACGATGGCGCGTTCTGCACCGGCGACGAGACCTGCGTGGACGGCTTCTGCCAGTCCAGCGGCGATCCGTGCGCGGACATCGAAGATGCGACCTGCAATGAGGACCTGAATACCTGCGACGTTCCACCGCCACCGACGCAGGACTTCACGCTCGGCCTGGATAACCTGTCGGGGACGGGCGGGGCCGATACGTTCAAGGGCGACCTGCTATTCAATTCCCCAACGGGCACTAACGTGCCCTCGCTGCAAACTGGCGATAACGCCAACGGTGGCGATGGGACGGACGTCTTGACGGCAACGTTCAACTTCGGCGCTGCGACGACCGTGGCACCGACGTTGACGAACATTGAGACGGCGACCTTCACCGACTTCGGTACCGCCGCAACAACCATCCAGGGCACGAGCATCACCGGGCTGGCGACGATCAATACGCTCAACAGCACCAATGCCAACGCCCTCGTGGTCACCAACCTGGCAGCGGTGGTTGACGCCGGGATCACCAACAACACGTCGGGCCTGAGCCTGAGCTACGTCACGGCTGCCACCAGCGGCACCACGGACGACATGACCCTCACCCTCTCGAACGTTACGGCCGGCACGCTGACCATCACGTCGGCGACGACCAACGGCCTCGAGACGATGAACATCACGTCCACGGGTGCTGCGAACACTCTGGCCGCCATCACCCAGACCACGGGCACGACCCTGGCCACGGTGACCAAGTCCGGCGATACCAGCCTGACGGTCACGGCCGCCCTGCCCACCACGGTGGCGACGGTCAACGCCAGCACCGACACCGGCGGCATCGTCGTGGATGTCTCCGGCAACGTCGGCAACGTCACTGTCACCGGCGGCAGCGGCAACGACACCTTTACGATCGGTGCCAACTACACCACCACCGACACGGCCAACGGCG
>SBAX01000208.1 GCA_005240095.1 Phycisphaera mikurensis | reverse complement strand
GGACGAAGAGTCGGGCACGCAAGGCGAGCAGCGCGTTCAACAGCGGATGATCGAACTACGCAACGTGATCCAACGGTCCATCGTGCCGGAGAGCTGGGACACGACCGGGCAGCAGAACGTCGCCGGCGGCGGTGGTGGAGGAGGACCCGCTGGGGCAGGCGTGGGCGGCGGGCGCGGCCGGATCGAGATCAGCGGGCGATACCTGGTGATCACCAACACCATCGAAGTCCACGAGATGATCGGGGGACGATTCGCCTTCGGAAACTAAGCGGCTAACAGAACGGCGGCCTCGCGGTCGTCGCATCGAGTGTCAGCGCGGGCTTAAGGCCCGCGCTTTTGTTTGGGCTCTCAGAGGGTCGCTTTCAAGGCCGCCCAAGGACATCGGCGTAGCCCTGCATGTCGTTTACGTTGCGCAGCGATACAAGCTGCGGGTCGACCTGCCGCAGTTCCTCACTGCAGACCAAGGCCGCACCGCACGCGTTGGCAAAGTACCGCGCGCGATGCTCGCCTTGCCGGATGAGGTCAGCGAGAATGGTCCGGGTTTGCAGGCGATAGACACCAAGGAGGGGGTGCAATTGATCGCCGTCGCGCACCACGACGGCCGGCGCGTCGCCCAGCAACCCCACCAGGTGGGCGATGATTTCGACTTTGAGCAGAGGATGATCGCAGGATACGACCACGGCCGCGTCGCATGGCAGGGAAGGGGAGGGTGAGGGCGACCAAGGCGGGAGCCCGAACGCCGGGCCGGTCCCCTCTCCCCCCGGGAGAGGGTTAGGGTGAGGGCTTTCCCGGGAGGGTGACACCCCCGCCGACGTGGTCATTCTAGTCTCTAGTTTCCAGTTTCTAGTTTCCAGCAGCGTGTCCATGCCCGCGGCAATCCCCGCCAGCGGTCCGAAGTCCTCGACGGCGTCGTACACGACGGCAACGCCTTCGGGCAGCGGCGGCAACGCCTGCCCGCGCCGCGCGGCCACCACCACGGGCTTGGCCACCATCATCACCGTGCGAACCACCCGCTGAAGCAGCAGCTCATCGCCGATGGGCAGCCATTCCTTGGGTTGGCCCATGCGCGTGCTCTTGCCCCCGCAGAGCACGATCCCGCCGAGCGCGTCGAGAGTGGTCATCTCAACTCCGCTCCCTCGCCTTCCGATAACTCTCCACGAGGAGAACAGATATGTCTCATAGGTCCTATACGTCGTATTCCCGTCGCGCTGCCACGCTCCTGCTCATCCTCGCTGCGGCCTTGAGCGCCGGCTGCGAAACCGGCTTCATCGAATCCGCCGCCCGCGACAGCCTGGCCTCCTTCATGGTGGACATCTTCTCCACCGCAGTCAACGAGACCATCGCCTCGGGCGACTAGCCGAACACCTCCTACGGGACCACCGTTTACGTGGCGGCCCTGCGCTTGCCCGACGACCGCAGCGCAGATTTCCAGCCGTCACCGTGAAGCAGGCCATTCGTGGCGCGGACCTCCGTGCGTGTTTGGCGTGAGGCGGAGAGGCAGGCTGAAGGCCTGCACGAAAATAGCCGGGGGCAAGCGCAGCGCCGCCCCCGGACTACACGCCATCCAACATCGCGACCCTGAAGGGGGTCGCACTGGTGAGAGCGAGAACGGGGCATTCAGGAATGGACCACACGCTAACTAAAACGAGTACGACCTCGTCGTCCCCGTTGGCTCTCCCCTGAATCCGGTTTGTGATCATCTAATAGCGGTAGTGCTCGGACTTGTACGGCCCCTCGAGGGGCACGCCGATGTAGTCGGCCTGGTCCGGGCGCAGCTTGGTGAGCTTGGCACCGAGCTTGCCAAGGTGTAGCCGGGCGACTTTCTCATCGAGGTGTTTGGGCAGAGTATAGACCTTGTTCTCGTAGCGCCGCCCAGCCCCTCCGTCCCTTCGTCCCTTCGTCCCTCCGTCCCTTCCTCCAGCCTCCCACAACTCGACCTGCGCAATCACCTGATTGGAGAAGCTGTTGCTCATCACGAAGCTGGGATGCCCGGTGGCACAGCCCAGGTTTACCAGCCGCCCTTCCGCGAGAACCAGGATGCAGTGCCCGTCGGGAAAGATCCACTTGTCCACCTGCGGCTTGATGTTTTCTTTCTTGACCCCCGGCGTGCGTTTCAGCCCCGCCATGTCGATCTCGTTGTCGAAGTGCCCGATGTTGCAGACGATGGCCTGATTCTTCATCTTGGCCATGTGTGAGGCCAGGATGATGCCTTTGTTGCCCGTGGCCGTGACGAAGACGTCCGCCGTCTCCACCACGTCCTCGAGCGTGAGAACTTGGTAGCCCTCCATCGCCGCCTGCAACGCGCAGATGGGATCGATCTCCGTCACGATCACCCGGCAGCCCTGCCCGCGCAGGCTCTGGGCGCAGCCCTTGCCCACGTCGCCGTAGCCGCACACCACCGCCACCTTGCCCGCCAGCATGACGTCGGTGGCCCGCATGATGCTGTCCACCAGCGAATGCCGGCAGCCGTAGATGTTGTCGAATTTGCTCTTGGTCACGCTGTCGTTGACGTTGATCGCCGGGAAAAGCAGCGTGCCCGCCTCCTGCCGCTGATAGAGGCGCTTGACGCCGGTGGTGGTCTCTTCGCTGACCCCCACGATGGCCTTGGCCATGTTGTGCCAGCGCTGCGGATCGCGCTTCAGCTCGTCACGGATGAGAGCCAGGATGATAGCCAGCTCCTCGTTGTCGGCGCTGTCGGGATCGGGGAGCTTTCCATTCTTGGCGAAAGCTTCCTCCGCCTCGTAACCCATGTGAATGAGCAGCGTGGCATCGCCGCCGTCATCCACGATCAGCGTCGGACCGCCCTCGGGAAACGAGAGCGCCTGGTTCGTACACCACCAGTACTCTTCGAGGGTCTCGCCCTTCCAGGCGAACACGGGCACGCCGGCCTTGGCGATGGCGGCCGCCGCGTGATCCTGCGTGCTGAAGATGTTGCAGCTGCACCAGCGGACCTCGGCCCCCAGATCGACCAGTGTCTCGATGAGCACCGCCGTCTGGATGGTCATGTGCAGCGACCCCGCGATCCGCGCCCCGGCCAGGGGCCGCTTGGGGCCGTATTCCTCGCGGATGGCCATCAGCCCCGGCATCTCCTGCTCGGCCAGCTCGATCTCCTTCCGCCCAAATCCCGCCAGCCCCAGGTCCGCTACCCGAAAGTCTTCCACCGCTACCGTCATGCGTTTCTCCGTGTTTTTGCCCCAAAAAGGCCATTGTATCGTCGGCACGAAGCCTCCGAAAGTCGAGCCCGGCTATACTCGCCGCCGCCTTTCGATGCTATACTGCCATTCCGTTCCATCCGCGCCGCACGCGGATACGTCCAGACTGGAGAACCGCCAATGCGCTACACGCCATTCGTCAACGTCCTCTGCCTTCTCACTGCGACCGCGCTGGCTCAGGAGCCCGCGGAAGACTCGAACCCATTGAACGACGACGCCCTGGTTCAGGAGCTGCGCGCCCTGCGACTCGAGGTAGCGGCTCTAACCGCCCAGATCGAAACGCTCGAATCGGAGATGAGCCGGCTTCGCGAGGGCCTTGCTGATCAGCGCGATCGGCCCCCGCGGCCGCGCCACCCCTTTATGGACGACGAGGGCGGTGGGCCGAACGTCGATGCGCTTTCGCAAATCCAACTGCGACCCGGGGCGAGTCCCGCCGAGGTTCGCGAATACGTTTCATCCATCGTCCGCGCCTCAGCCAAGCAAAACATGTTTTCTGATCGAGACCCGCAGGTCGAAATGCTGACCCGCATCGGTCCCGCGAATCTGCCGATTCTTCTTGAGTTCCTGGCTGGGGGACCTTTTGGTTCGGGCGACTATTACGTGCGCCAGGCGGCTTCCCAGCTTGCTGGCGACGAACACAGGGACTTGATTCTGGCGAAGCTGCCGTTTCATCACGAACTGGTCGAGATCATCACGCGAAATCAATGGGAAGAGGACGCCCGCCCCATTCTCTTGTTGGTCCTCGAAAAGCGCCCCCAGTATCTCCCCCAAGGCTGGATCGAAGCGGTGGTTCGGCTACGCGATCCATCGACGTACGAGGCCCTGAAGGCTCATTTGATTGAAGGAAACAACCGCTGGCAGACCTTCGAGACTCTCCGCGAGCTGAAGGACCTCAGCCTGGATGATGCCGTTGCCCAGGCATGGGACCGTGCCCGCTACGATCAGAACTGGGAGCGCGACTCCATGGCGTCGATCGCCGTGGAGTATGGTCATCTCGATGCGCTTGAGCATGTGGCCACCCAGATCCGCGCCGGCACGGCCGAAGACTTCCAACTCCGGCAGATGCAGCGGGCACTCGTCCAGCATGTGGCTGAAAAAGGGTCTGTTCGCCAAGTCGCCGATTGGGTCTTGACGAACAAGGATCGCCTCACTTGGGATGCCACGGTGAAGGAATTCCGCCTCAAGTGACCAAGCGGAATCCGACTACTGGAAATCGCGTTGCTCACCCTGACCCCCCATGAGAGCGCAGGCTTTCGGCGCCAGGCCCGAAGGGCCGCCAATAGGTCAGCCTAACACTACAGCGCTAGTTCTGCTCAAGCGAAATGGTTGAGCAGGCCGATGCCATCCCCCAACCGAAAGGAGGTGTGGCATGACGGCGGAGCAGGTTGC
>SBAX01000257.1 GCA_005240095.1 Phycisphaera mikurensis | reverse complement strand
TCCGCGACCCCCTGGGTTTTCGCCCCCTGGTAATGGGCACGATGAAAAACGGCGCCGTCGTGGTCGCCTCCGAAACCAAGGCCCTCGACACCGTCGGCGCCGAGTATGAGCGTGACGTAGAGCCCGGTGAGCTTGTAACCATCAGCGACGAGGGGGTGTCTAGCCGTCGCTTCGGGGGGGACATGGGCGGGCGCGGGGCGGCCTGCATCTTCGAGCACGTGTACTTCGCCGATCCTTCGAGCGCGGTGTTCGGCGACAACGTGCATCTGGTCCGCGTGAATATGGGCCGGCAACTGGCTCGCGAGGCGCCGGTAGATGCCGATCTCGTCGTGCCCATCCCCAACGCCGGGCAGTGCGCCGCCACGGGCTTTGCCCGCGAGAGCGGCATCCCCTACGGCCGCGCCTTCACCACCAGCCACTACAGCGGGCGTTCCTTCATCATGCCCACGCAGGAAGGGCGCGACCTGGCCGTGCGGATGAAGCTCACGGTCATCAAGGAAGCCGTCGCCGGGCAGCGGCTGGTCGTCGTGGAAGATTCCGTCGTCCGCGGAACCACCACCCGCGGCAAGATCGGCGCTTTGCGCGAGGCCGGCGCCAAGGAAATCCACCTCCGCGTGGCCAGTCCGCCGATCCGCCACCCTTGTTATTTCGGCATCGACTTCCCCAGCCAGAAAGAGCTTATCGCTAACAGCCGCTCTGTGGAGCAGATCCGCCAGTTCCTCGGCGTGGACTCGCTGCACTATCTGTCACTGCAAGGCATGCTCTCCTGTGTCAACATGCCCGCGGAGAAGTACTGCACCGCCTGCTTCTCCGGGCAGTATCCGATGGACGTTACCGAACCGGTCGAAAAATTCGCCCTCGAACGCGTCCAGCTCCGGATGTTCCAGTAGCGAGGCGGCGGTGCCATTCGTCCCACTTCTTGCCTGCGACTCGCCCATCGCATAGGGTACCTAAGGGCGGCGGAAAGAATGCTTTGGAGAGCCGTTTTCGATGGGCGAGCAACCTGCGCCGGTGAAGGCCGACACGATCAGCTATGAGGAATTCGCCAAGGTCAGGCTGCGCGTGGGCAAGGTTATCGAGGCCAGCGACCACCCCAACGCCGACAAGCTCTTAGTTCTGAAGGTTGACCTGGGTGACGAAAAGCGTCAGATCGTGGCCGGACTCAAGGGCTATTACCGCCCCGACCAACTGCTCGGCAAGAACCTGATCATCGTCACGAACCTCGCCCCGCGGATGATGCGGGGCACGGAAAGCCAAGGCATGCTACTGGCCGCCTCGAGTACGGACCGCGCCAGGGTCATCGTGCTTACCACGGAGGCCGACGTGCCCCCCGGCAGCCCCGTGAGCTAACTGTTTGCGGCTGTCCGCGCATGCTCTACGGTGGGGGAACCAGTCGCTTGGCCACCAGGGCCAGGTCTTCGTCCTCCGCGATCTGCAGCTTCCTGCGAATGCTAGCGCAATGGGCGTTGACGGTCTTGACCGTGCGCCGCAGGCGTGCGGCGATGACCCTGCGGGGCTTGCCTGCGGCCAGCATGCGCAGCACGCGACATTCTCCCAGAGTGAGCCCCCTGGGGGCGGCCAGGGCCGATGCCATCGGGCTCCTGGCCGCCGCTTCGGGCGGGGGTCTGCCATTCGAAGGCGTAAGAGAGCCGGACTGTTTGCTTACGACAGGGCCCACTCGGTCCGTGTCATTCTTCCGGCCGGATCCATTTCTCCCGACGGCGCTGCCTAGGGAGTCGCCCAGCACCTGATTCTTCCGCACCCGCTCCTTTAGCCGATCGATGAGCGATTCGCTGTCGCCGGAGCCATTGATTACGTCCACAGCACCGGCCTTGACCGCTTCCACCATAGCGGCGACGAACCCGTCGCCGCCGGCCACGACGCACTCGATGCCCCGTTCCACCGGCCTGAGCCGCTCAATGAAGTCCAAGAGGCGTATGGCGGGCCAGCGCGGGTAGACCACCACCCAACTGCCCGGCTGCGGCGCATCCTCTCGGAAAAACTCGTCGTCGCAGGCGTACTCGCGGATCTCAACCCCCAGGGCGGCCACCAAGGGCTTCACTGAGTCCCAAGCGCTGGTGCCTCCGACGCAGTGGAGGACCGTTCTAACTGTCTTGCTTCTATTAATGAAGCCTCAATTCTCTATCTACCTCTTTATGCGCGCACCGCCGTACGATATAATCACGTAAAACGGCGTTCATGTACGCGCATTTTTGAGAATTTTTTGAGAAAAATCGCGCTGTCGAGGGCGGGAACCCAAGCCAGTGGTTGAGATCGTTCAAAACGAGGGGGTCGCGGGACCGCACCCCACCTTGGTCGAGTTGCTTACCAAGCACGAGAAGCTGATCCGAAGATTCCTCGGCCGAAGGTCGGGACCGTACGTGCTTCGCCGAACGACGCTCGACGATCTATTCCAGGAAACCGTCGCCGTCGCCATCCGCCGGTCAGCCCTGTTCGAATACCGAGACGAGGCCACATTCCTGACCTGGGTCAACGCCATCGCGCGGAACGTGGTGCTCAGGTCGCTGGCCGATCAGCGCCGCCGGCTGCAGCCTACGCGGATCAAGGGTGTGGCCTCCACGGGTGTGGGGGTTCGGGAAACAGAGATCAGCAGCGCGAGCCGTACCCCGTCCAGCATGGTCGCGGGGCGCGAGAGCCGCTGGGCCCTGGACTGCGCCATCTCCAAGCTGCCGGAGCACTACCGCCGGGTCATCGCCCTGTACAAGCTGGAAGGGCGCTCCCTCGACGAAGTAGCCCAGCAGATGGACCGCTCCAAGAACGCCACTTGTCGCCTGATTGCCCGGGCCATGCAACGACTTCGAACTCTCCTTCCCGGCGAGTGAGACCTCGGCCGATGGACTCGTGGGACGCCGTTCTTGAGGATTATCTCTCGCGCCTGGACCACGGTGACGCGCCCCACCGCGAGGAGTACCTGCAACAACACCCGCAGCACGCCGCGGCATTGCGCGAGCTTTTCGACAATCTCGACTTCGTGGATAACCATCTCGGGGGTGGTAGTCCCGCGAGCGTCTCCCAGGCGCCGTGTGATGTTCAGGACGAATTGGCAGACCACGCCCTGCCCCCGATCCCCGGTTTCGCGCTCCTCGAGGAACTCGGCCGCGGCAGCCAGGGCGTGGTCTACAAGGCGGAACAACTCGGAACCAAGCGAGTCGTTGCCCTGAAGGTCGTTCGTGACGGGCGGTTCGCATCCTCCGCGGAGCGCCGGCGCTTCGAGGTCGAAGTCCAGCTCGCCTCGCGCCTGACGCATCCCAACATCGTCTCCATCTACCATCGCGGAAACGACGGAGGGTTCGACCATTTCGCGATGGAGTACGTCGATGGTGAGCCGCTGGACGTGTACCTCGGCAACCGGCCCCTCGACGTAGAGACCACGCTGCGCCTCTTTCTGCAGGTCTGCGACGGCGTCGCCTATGCCCATCAGCGGGGAGTGATCCATCGTGACCTGAAACCTTCGAACATGATCGTGGACGCCGCGGGGACGGCGCACATTCTCGACTTTGGCCTGGCCAAATCCGTTCCCGGAAGTGCCGAGCCTTCGCTGGCTGTGACCCACACCGGAGAGTTCGCCGGCACCTGGTACTACGCCTCCCCGGAGCAGGCCGCCCGCAATCCGGATCTCGTGGATATCCGCACCGACGTGTACGCCCTCGGCGTGGTGTTGTACGAGATGCTGACGGACTGCTACCCCTATCCGGTCGTCGATGAGCCGCGTGAGGTCGTGGCCAGACACATCCGCGAAACGCCGCCCGCACGTCCGTCGCTGCTTCGCTCGGAGATCAACGACGAGTTGGACACCATCGTCCTGCACGCACTGCGGAAGGACCCCGGCGCCCGGTACCAGTCGGCGACTGCCTTCGCCGACGACGTGCGTCGGTTCTTGGCCGGAGAACCGATCGCCGCGAAGCGCGATAGTCGCTGGTACCTGCTCTACGCCACGGCGCGGCGATATCGCTGGTACGTCGCTGCCGCCTGCACCGGCTTCGCGGTCGTCATCGGTCTGGCGTTCATGTATGCCGTGCTCTACTGGCGGGCTACGACGGCGCAGGCGACGGCCGAAGCCCGCTCCGACCTCGCCCGCCGCATGCAGGTGGACCTGCTCGGGCAGCTAAATGAGCTGAACACCCTGGCCAACGCCCACGCCGCGCTGGTGAACGCCGATCCGGCCTTGGCCGACCGAGTCCTCCATCGACGACCCCCGTTCGCCGGATCGCTGGAACCCTGGCTGAGGGCGGCGGCAGACGCGCCTTCCGATTTGGTGGCCAATACTCTATCGCCCGACGATCCCGCATCGACCGAGGCCATGGCCTGGCTCGAACGCCACGCCGAGGACTTCACCTCATTGCTCACGACGATCGCGAGCTTCGATATGACTGCGGTCACAAGCCGGACGTCCGAGTGGGAAATCTCGAACAATGAGGACAATGTGAACGCGCCAAGGCGCTTAACCGAGATCCTCATCGCGTTGGGCTACTACCAGCATGTCCGGGGAGATCGCCAGTCCGCCATCGCGCACCTCGAAGCTGCCCGCCAATACGCACTTGATCTGGCGGACGGCGATACTCTGTTCCACAAGGGCGTATCCATCGAGTCGCGCCACAAGTTGTACGACGTCGTTCTGGCGATGCTGACGGATGGGATCACTGCAGATTTGGATCCCGCGCTCGCGTCATGGGTCCTCCGTGACCCGCCCTTGGTGGGACAGCGGCTGGCGATGATTTCGGAGGCCATCAAACTCGAACAAATCTGGGAGGCGGCGACGGTCGCGACCGGCGACGGCGACGGCTTCATCGATATGGCCCGGCTGGACGAGCTCACCGGCGGCTACTACACGTCGCTGGGACTCCGCGACCTTCCGACGCTGGTGCACACAGCGCACCTGCAGGACCTGATGATGTCCTTCTTCCGCGAAATCCAGAGTTGGGACGACCTGCCCGTACCCGTGATGGAACAACGACACGCTCTGCTACGCAGCCGGATCAGCGCCGATCCCGCCTGGCTGATCCTCAAGGCCATGCTCCCGGGCGCCAAGCAGAGCCTGCGGGCCCGCGCGATCGCCGGCGCCAAGCGGCGCGCGGCGATCCTCGCGGTGCTCGTGCTCCAACATCGCCGGGAGAACGGTGAATGGCCGCCCGACCTGCAGACGGCGCTCTCTCCCGGCGTCCAGGCAGATTCGCTGTACGATACTTACTGTGGCGCGCGGTTCGGCTATGGCATCGTTGGCGACGCGCCGGTCATCTACTCGCTCAATCTAGACGGCATCGACGATTCCGCGCACGCAGGTAGCTGGGACGAACCACATACGGACGTCATTCTGTTCCCGGTCGCGCACGGAGTTCCCGCGGTCCATGGGGCGGCCGCCGTATTGCCTTCCACGAAACGGGATTCCGACCGATGACCTCACCAGGGTTCGCAAGGACAGGCGACGGGCACGGCGTTCTCCGGACATGCGGCAAACACCCGGCAGGCCCCGCCGGTGTTGCAGCATTGCAGACCATGCGCCTCGTCGCGGTTGTCGGCCGGATCGCCTTCTTCGAGGATGCGGTCCGCCATGGAGTCGAAGGTCAGATCATCCATTGATCCTTGCTCCGCGATGGTGATGGCCTGGCCTCCCATGAGCTCAGCTAATGCCGGATTCCCGTTTCCCTGGGCCAACAAGAACAGTGCGATCCCGACCAACATGTGAAGACTCCTAGGGCGGCTGGAGCTCGGGCGGCGCGGACGGTCTACGCGGCCGTTGCGCGCGGTATGCCTGTGTGGTGCCGCCGAGGTCCTTCAGGCAGCGCCCGAATGATCAATTCGTGTCTGCCGCGGGCGGAATGACGTGTCCGACCTGATCAACCGCCCACAGCCAAGCAGACTTCAAAGCCGCCGGCTGCCGCCGGGCTGACTTTGCTTGAGGGGAAAAGCAGACCCTCCACTATAGATAATTGCGCTTCTGCGGCGTTATGTACGCGCTTTTGAAAATTTTTTTTTCGATCCCACATGGCACCGGGTTGCCCGGCAGCCTTCGCCTCGCCCCGGGGAACGAAGGCGCGGCTGTTCGGGTAACAAGCGGTTGCTACGATAAGGCTCTATGGGCCCAACGGAGTCTCCAACGCTATGGGTAGGCAGTTCGCCCCCTGCCGGGCGGCGCGGGGTGCGCTGGGGGCCGGTGGTCCTCATCGCCGCGGCGCTGAGTCTATACTTCATCGTGAGCCGACCGGCGGGCGCCCCGGCCGGATGGGGCGAGGACTTTGCCGCGGCGGCGAGGGAAGCCCACGCCACGGGGCGAAACCTGGTGATCGACTTCTACTCTGAGGGCTGCCCGCCGTGCACGGCCATGGACCGCGTGGTGCTGCCCGACGCCGGCGTGCGGGAGGCCC
>SBAX01000386.1 GCA_005240095.1 Phycisphaera mikurensis | reverse complement strand
TTGCCGGGAAGCACGGAAATGAAACGGTTTTTAGCGTTCTCCCCGGCGGCAAGGGCGGGAGCCGCCACGCTGCCATACTCATAGGCGCCCTGGTCCACGGTGCAGTTGGTGCAACCGAGGATACGCCGGCCGCCGTCAACGTCCTGCGGGCCCACCACTAGGCCGTTGTCGCCCGCGTCGAGACATGGCGATACGTCGGGCGGGGTGTTCTTGAGCCGATAGTTGCCCGCGATGGGATCGACGAACAAAGGGTCGGCGATGATGTTGGATTGCCAGTCGAGGGCCTCGAATGGCTCGGCATGGATGCCGAGGAGCCCGGATTCAATATCGCTGGAGCGTACCGGTAATCCTTGGAAGATTCCCGGGTCAGATACCACGGCAAACTGCATACCTTGGTCCGCAAGCTTCGGGTTCGTGATGGTATTGCCCCAGAATATACAGTTGTCGATCTCGACCCCTTGCAGGTAGTAGGACCACAGTCCCCCGCCCCAGGTGGCCGAAGCGTTATTGGCGATGGTCGAGTTGACCAACCGCAGGGTCCCGCCGGGACCCTGGACCTCGTTGGGAGTAGAGGCGTCGATCCCCCCGCCGGCTTGGGTCAGGGACTCGTTGTCGGCGATGAGACAACTGTCAATCCTCAGCGTGACGTCGGCGTACGGCTTGACCAACACTCCTCCGCCGTAGCCGATGGCCTTGTTGTTTCGAACAATGCAGCGCGCCATGGAGTGCCCTGGGCTTCCGCCGAAGACGGCGGCCCCGCCCTCGTCGGCGATGACTGCGCCCGTGCCATCCATGCCGTTACTGTCCAGAACGCAGTCTTGGATGACCGCGGTCGCGTCCTTCTTTGCATAGAGCGCCCCGCCATGAACGGCATAGTTGCCCGTCAGGACGCTGTTTCTCAAGTTGATCACGGCATCAAAGGCAGCGATAGCGCCACCGCTTTCCGGTGCGTGGTTGCCCTGCAGCTGGCAGCCATCGACAGTCGCCACGGCCGAGCTCCCAACATGAATCGCTCCGCCACGACTCGTGCACGTGTTGGAAGCGAAAACGCTGTCTTGAACCGTCACGTCGGTTGAGAAGCCGTCCACGTTCACGGCGCCTCCGCTGGCCGCCGCGTTGCCGGTGAAGCCGCAAGTCACGACGGTAGCGATGCTGGAAGCCGTCGTGGAAACTGCCCCACCGTATTGGCTGCCCGTATTGCCCGTGAACGTGCACCCCGTCATGGACGCCATTGTCGCATCGATCATCACCGCCCCGCCGCTGCCCGCGGAGCCGTTGGCAGTGTTTCCCGTGAATGTCGCATCGCTAATCGCCACCGGTCCGTTCGTGTAGACGCCTCCCCCGGAGCCAAACTGCGTGGTGTTTCCCACGAGGCTGCCGTTCTGGAAGGTCAGCGCCCCACCGCTGTTATACACGCCCCCGCCCTGGTAGCCGGCACTGTTTTGCTGGAAATCGCAGGAATTGAAGGTAAGTGCCCCGGCTTCCTGGTAGACGGCCCCACCGTAGTCGACGCGGTAGGTCACGTTGTTGATAACAACGTCCCCGTTGCTCACATAATCGCACTGGCTGAAGCTGGCCGTGGCGTTTTTCGTGTACACGGCGCCGCCCCTCTCCGTCGCGCTCCCGCCGCCATCATGTACGACGTTGTCGGCGAACGTGCATTGGTTGAAAGCGGCCGCGGTGGTATCTTCAAGATAGACCGCCCCGCCTGCCTGCCCGGCGGAATTGTCCTCGAACGTGCAGAGGGTGAAGGTTGGCGAGCCGCCATCCACGAATACCGCCGCGCCTTTCTCGGCCGCAACATTGCTTCGCACCGTGCAGCCGATGATCGTGGGGCTGCCGGTGAGTATGTACAACCCTGCGCCGCTGCCGTTAGGGGTCGGGGGGAGAGGGGGCGGTGCGCTGACGTTGGCATTGCCCGCTTCGATGGTGAAGCCGTCGAGCTTGGCCGTGTAGTCGGTTTCACTGCCCGTCACCACGTGATAAGCATCATCGGCCGTGGTCGCCGCGGCGCACAGGCAAGCGCACGACTGCTGCGCCCGATCCACGCAGCCCTGCGTCCAGCCCAGGTTCTGCCCGGTAGTATCGAAGCAGCAGGAGACGTCTTGTCCGCAGACCGTCGCCGAGCAGCTCGGATCGTCGCATCCGAATTCGGGGTGGACACTGCAGCAGTTACTGGTGACGACGCCGGAGCAGCCCAGCGCGCCGCTGAGGATCGTCTCGTTGAGTGCGGGGTTACGATCGGTAAAGATGGTCTCGGTTCCGTTGAATCCGCCATACACGAACACGCCATTTGCGAGTTGGAAAGTTGCCGCACGTCCCGCGGGCTGTGTGGGCTTGTGGACTCCGGCGGCGACCCAGATTTCATCGCCAGCCGCCGCGGTGCTCAGGGCGTAGGTGAGCGTGCAGGCGTTGGCCCAACTGGAGCAATCTCCGCTTCCGGTGCCCGCGGGTTTGACGTAACGCGTGGCGGCTTGGGCCGTCCCCCCCCCCCCGGCACATGGACAACGCGGCCGCGACCAGAACGGCGTAAGCCTTACCCGACATAGGCTTCCTCCACTGGGTTGTCTTCCCGCAGTTGACCGTCCGCGGGAGAAGATGGGCATAGAGTGTGACAACATTTCGGGGCGGAGTCAATGAAAAAAAACGGAAAAAACACGGTTTGGGTTTTGTTGGCGCATTGGAGGAGAAAGGGGATAATGGCGGTATCGGCGACCCCCTGTGGTCCCCCTTGTGAAGGGGGACGATGATGGAGGCCGGGAGGTTAGTCTTCACCCCGACCTTCTGCCGGGACAGGCTTTGGAGCTGCGAGCATGGATGCGATGCTGGGGGGGATTGCGATCGGGGCGGTACTGGCCGGGGTCGTCGCCGGGGCGGTGCTCTGGCGCTGGCGCACAACGGGCGCGAGCGCGGAGGCGCAGCGGGCGCGGGCCGAGGAACTCGCGGCGGTCGTCGAACAACTACGCACGTCCTTTGCAGCGCTTTCGCGAGAAGCGCTGTCGGCCAACACCAACGATTTTCTGACCATCGCCAGGACACGTCTGGAAGAGCAGACCCGCACGACGAGCGCTACGCTGGAGGAGAAGAAGAAGCTCATCGACGCGCGCCTGGAGGACATGGGTGCCAAGCTGGCGTCACTCAACGAGCTGATTGCCGCCGTGGAGAAGCAGCGGGCGGAAGCGCAGGGGGCCATCCAGAAGCACCTCGATACGAACACGCAGGCCACGCGGCAGCTTCAGACCACCACGGCGCAGCTTCGCGAGGCCCTGGCCAATCCTCAGCGGCGCGGGCAGTGGGGGGAGCGCATGGCCGAGGACGTGCTCCGCCTGGCAGGGTTCATCGAAGGGGTCAACTACTTCAAGCAGCAGGCGCTATCGACGACAACCCACTGCTCACAGAGCAGAAGCTATGAAGTGAGCCAACCTCGGCCCGTGGTTAGGATGCTCTTCGTAGTTTGTTGAGTATCCAGAACACCATAACGAAAG
>SBAX01000336.1 GCA_005240095.1 Phycisphaera mikurensis | reverse complement strand
GCATCACGGCCAGCACCGGCCCGAAGATCTCCTCCTGAGCCAGCCGGGAATCCGGCTCGATGTCCGCGAACGCCACCGGCGGCACGAAAAAGCCCTCCGTACACTCGGCGGGCAGCTTGCCCTCCACCAGCACCCGCCCTTCCCGCTTGCCGATTTCGATGTACTCTCGGATGCGGGTCCGGGCTTCCTCATCTACGACCGGCCCGACGATCGTGGCCGGGGCTTCCGCAGGCCCGATCACTACACTCTGGACGGCCTCCCGCAGTCGCGTACACAAGCTGTCGTATACTCCCGCGAGCACGATCAGCCGGCTGCAACTGCTGCACTTCTGCCCCGCGAAGGCAAACGCCGACTCGATCACCGCCTGCACGGCGCTGTCGAGGTCCGCGTCGTCGTCGATGACGATCGCGTTCTTGCCCCCCATCTCCACGATCATCTTCTTGATGAACGCCTGGCCGCCACGCACGTTGGCTCCGGCCTTGATCACCTCCACGCCCACCGCTCGCGAACCCGTGAAAGCCACCAGATTCACATCCCCATGTTCAACCAGGTAAGTGCCTATAGCCGCGCCAACCCCGGGCACAAAGTTCAGCGCTCCGGGCGGCAGGCCAACCTGATGGAAGATGTCCACCAGCTTGGAAGCCACGATCGACGCCCGCCGGGCAGGCTTGAGCACCACCGTATTGCCGCCGGCCAGCGCCGCGCTGGTCATGCCCGTCAGAATCGCCAGCGGAAACGCCCACGGCGAGATCACCGTGCATACTCCCTTGGGCGAATAGGTCAGCATGTTGTCCTCGCCGGGCAGGTTGCGAAGCCGCGGGCGCCCCTCGATGCGCTCGATCTGCTCCGCGTAATACCGCAGATGGTCGATGGCCTCGGTGACGTCTGCGTCCGCCTCGCGCCAGGGCTTGCCGACCTCCAGGATCATGGTGGCCGCCAGCTCGAAGCGCCGCATCTCCAGACGGTCGGCTACTCTCCGCAGGATGTCCGCCCGGAAGCTCGCGCTCGTCGTCCGCCAGTTCTCGAACGCCCGCCGCGCCGCGGCCACTGCCCGATCCACGTCGGCCGTAGTCGCCATCGCCACTTTGCCCACCAGCTCCTTCGTATACGAAGGGTTGAAGGAATCGAACCACGCCCCTGTAGCAACCGCCTGCCCGTTTACCGTCAACGGATAGCTTCGCCCCAGCTCGCCGCGGACGTAGTCGATGGCTCCCAGCATCTTCTGCCGGTTGGTGCTGCTCGCGAAGTTCGTGTTCGTGGCATTGGTGAAGGTCGTCATAGAATCCTCCGGATCGGTGTTGCGATATTGTCGTTTCGGCAGCGGAGCGCTGGGCGGACGGGCGATTGCAGGGTCGGCCAGCAGGCGGTCGCGCGACGCCCGCTGAGAGAAACTCTGCTTGAGGAAACCCTCGTTCGAGGTGTTCTCCAGCAGCCGGCGAATCAGATACCCCATGCCCGGCACGAGGTCTCCATACGGGCAGTACACCCGCACGCACTGCCCCATCCGCACCATGGCGGTCTTCAGCGGATCGCCCATGCCGTAGAGCATCTGCATCTCATACTCGTTGCGGGGCACGCCCAACCGGTCGGCCACGGCCCGCGCCACCGCCAATGAGCGGACGTTGTGACTGCCGAAGGCGGGGCGCACAAGGTGCGTGTTCTCCAGCAGCGTTCGCGTCATCCGCTCAAAGCAGGCGTCGGACTCCCACTTCCGCGTCCACACCGGTGGCTCGCTGTAGTTCCGGACTGCGCTCGCCGTCTCAGCGTCCCAATAGGCGCCCTTCACGAGCCGAATGGTAAATCGCGTCCCTCGCTTGCGGCCCCAGTCGAGCATCTCCGCGAGGTCTTGCTCTGCGACCCGCAGGTACGCCTGCAGCACGATCCCCACGTCGGGCCAGTCGCGAAACTCATCCTCCATGAGGATGCGGCGGAACAGTTCGAAGGTGATGTCGTGATGCTTCCAGGACTCCAGGTCGATGTGGATGTACGCCCCGCTACTACGCGCTCGCCGCAGCAGTGGGCGCAGCCGCGCCCCCACCTCGCGGATGGCCCGCTCCGGATCGATGGCGTCAAAGTGCGGGTCGAGCCCCGTCAGCTTGATGGACAGATTCACTCGCGGGATTCTTCCCCGCGTGTCCTCATCAAGCAGCGGGATCGCCGGCCATCGCGCCGCCAGCGGAGTCAGCTGCTCAATCAATTGATGATAGACGCCTGCGTAGCGGTCGCCCTGGGCGTCGCTGGTGGTGAATTCGCCGAGCACGTCCAGGGTGAAGGCCATGCCCTGGGAACGTAGACGCTCGATGGTCTTCAAGGCGCTGGGAATGTCGAACCCGGTGATGAACCGCCCGGCCATCCGCGCCGAGCCCCGCCGCGCCGCCCGGCCCACGATTTCCTCGCGCATCCGCTGGAGGCGCCCCGGACGCAGCCCCGCCCGCACCGCTTTGGGCAGGGGCAGCTCCGGATCGCTCAGATAATCCGCCAGATGCTCGAGAATCTGCCTGTTCGTCCGCAGCGCCGGCAGGCAGTCCACGAACTGAAACGCCCGCGTCCGCAAGCGCGGGTCGCGATCCACAAGCTGCGTGACCTGCTCCATCCACCACGCAACCTGCCACACTCTCGGCAGCGCTGCGTCCGCCAGCTCGAAGACCTCCTCCCCGATCTGCCTCGCCCGTTGATTCACCCCATCGCCTGCGAGCATCCCACCATCGTAGAGAAGCCCACCATAGCCCACAAGCGGCGTGTGCCGCGCGCATGTTCGGCGATGCCTTTCAGCGGACTTTTCCCGCGTGACGTGGCCAACGGGGATGGTAGAATCTCATGCGGAGAATCGGCTATGGGGCATGGCATAGAACTGGATCGTAGCCAGATTGCCGTGTTCTGCCGGCGCCACGGAATCCTCCGGTTGTCGGTGTTTGGCTCGGTGTTGCGCGACGACTTTGGGCCCGCCAGCGACATCGACATCTTAGTGGAGTTTGCCCCGGGCGCTACACCGAGCCTGCTCGATCTGGGGGGAATGCAGGCGGAGCTGAGCGCCTTGTGCGGCCGCATGGTGGATCTCAAGACTCCAGGGTTTCTCTCTCCCAGAATCCTCTCCGACGTCCTGGCCAATAGAGTGGTTCAATATGCCGCGTAAAGGCCCGCGTGACCTCAGCGGAGACCGCTTCTTTTTGACTTTTTGATGTTTTGACTTTTTGACTTTTTGACGTTTTCAACGCGTTCCCAGAATCGATAAGTACTCCCGCCACGGACCGACGGCGTCGCCGTATTGATAGGCCATGGCCTTGGCGATCTGCGCGATGTGGTTGAGGTCGTGGGCCACCCACGTGGCCAGGAGGTTGTCGGCGCTTACCGACCCCAGCGCCGGGTGCGTGCCCCGAAGCGTAAGCTGTTTCTCCGTCAGCCGCAGATCGCGAAGTGCCCGCAGGTTCTCGCTCCGCAGGTGCTCGAACTCATCGAGGAGCTGCCCCGTACTCTTGCCCTTGCTCTCCTCATACATCGCATAGCGATCGAAGGGCTCAAACGGGCGCGACTCGCCGTGCTGGAGAATGATTCGCAGCCGCGGCATCCAATCCGTCTTCTCCCCATGAATCAGATGTCCTACCACGTCGAAGGGGCTGAACGTCTCCGGCCCGTAGTTCGACCGCGCCCAAACGTCGCTGACGTTCTCGAGCATGCCCCGCAGCACCACCGGCGTGCGCGCAAGCACCTCCATCGCCTGGTCAAGCTGAAACTTCATCCTTCTCTCGCGTGGCTACTTTTGACTTTTTGACGTTTTGACTTTTTGACGTTTCAACGCAATCGGGTGCCTCGGCCGCTGGCCACTGATCATTGGCCACTGGTCACCGGACGGTCCTACTTGCGATTGCTCATCACGTAGGTCAGCCCCGCAGCGATGCCGCCGAGGACGGCCGCCCCCGCGGCGAAATACAGGAGGTTGGCATAGAGGGTTTGCAGGATGCCGGGGACAACGCCACGCACCAGGGCGGCGGCGCCGAGCCCGCCGATCCACATCACCGCCAGCGCCACCACCAGCAGCGCCGTCAGGCTGGTGGACACCGCGTCGGGAGGATACTCCGCGACCTGAGTCACGACGACCGTCCTGCTTTGCGTAGCCGCCTCAGCCTCCGCGGCCACGCCTTCCGCGGCATCGGAGCCCGCCGCGGGAATCGCCTGGTCGAGCCCCGCGCGGGTGTCCTCACCCATGTCCGCGGTCTTGGTGCTGGGTTGTGCCGGGCCCTCACCCTCGCCTTCGCCGGTGTAGATTTCTTCGAGTAGCTCCGCGCCCAGCGACGTGTCGTCGCTTTCGCGAGTCAGGTCGAGAATGCCCGAGCCGCTTCCCAGTCCCTCGATACCCAGCCCGGCCACATCGCTGACCGCGGTCTGGGCCAGTGGATCGACGTGCTCATCCAGCTCGTCGTCGTCGAACACGTTCACGCCGACGGACGGCACGGCCGAGCCTTCTTTGGCCTTCTTGGCGATGCGCGCCCCGGTGGTGGTGTCTTCCGCGTCCACACCTTCCAGGCTGACCACGTCACTGCCCGAAGGGGCCAGTTCCACGCTGGAGTCTTCCACTGGTTCCAGGATGATCTCGCCGCTTTGCGATCCGCTCACCGCCGCATGGGCGGGCTGGGGAGCCGGCTTGGGCGACGGTTTGGGGGCCGCAGGCGCTGCCGCCTTGGGCGCGCCGCCCTTGCTGGCCAGGGCGTCCACGTCGCTGACTTTGTAGTTCACCGAGCCCGCGTCGCGGAACTCGCGGAGCTTGCCTTCTCGGGCAAGGCCCCTGACCTCATCCTCCGTCCGCCCCAGGCGTTCGGCGGCTTCCTTTGCGGTATAGAACATCTTGGCCATTGTCGTCGTGCTTCCGGCTGTCTTAATCGTGTTCCTCTGCTTGCCGGAGCCCCGCGTGGGACCCCGTCCCCCCATCCTAGGGTGTCTGATGCTGGGTGTCCTGGAGGCGCTCCTGGCGCTGCTCCTCGACCATCTTCTCTACGACATCCGGGGGGAGGTCGCAGAGGTTGTGGTTTTCCAGGTATCGATCATACCGCCAGGTCCGTGCCCCCGCCAGTCGCAGGCAGGCCCGCTGGGCGTTGTACTCATAGGCCCAGATGGTCATGGCGTCCGTGTCGACCACGAAAACCCCGTAGCTTCCCTTGGTCAGCTGCCCGGAAAAGGCAAAGACCCCGCGAGCCCCGGCCGTCGTGGGCAGTTGGGCGAAGGCGCTCGAATCAAAGGGGACATCCCGCCGCACGACCACGGCCGTGGCGATAACCACGAGGCACGCCGCGATCACCCAGAACACCGGATGCGGACTCGTGCGGCGAGCGCTCTCATTCCTTGCGAAACCCCTCTCCTTATCAGGGAGAGGGGCGGGGGTGAGGGTACTTTCCGGGTTCGTGTCGATGGCTGGCTCCGGGCCTGTTGCTGGTGCTTCGCCGCCAAACGGGGGCGGGCAAACAGGCGATTATAGCGCCCCAAGGGTACGCTACAAGTACGCCGACCTCGCCGCCAAGGTGCCGGGGTGCGTGACGGTTCCGGCGGCTCGGTTTTGACCCCGTGAGAGCTTGGGAAAAAATCTCCTTGGCTTGACCGATTTGATATCATGATGGCATGAAGAACTCAACACTGTTT
>SBAX01000084.1 GCA_005240095.1 Phycisphaera mikurensis | reverse complement strand
GCCACACGCGGGCCACGATCAAAGAACTGTCACGACGCGGCATCGACCTCCATCGAATCCGCTCGTGTTTGGATAGCAACTTTGCGCTGTACTGTTAGGAGCCCCGGGCCGCCGAATGCCGCAGAAGGTGCCAACCGGTTCGCTGCCGATCCCAAGGGGCTTCCGCGGCGATGGGCCGCAGCATCCGTTCGTGGACCGGGTCGCGACCGGCAGTGACGCGAGGCAGAAACAGCAGCATTTCCTGGATATCTGGTGCGAGGTGGTTCAGATTCATGATCTGCGTCATACGGGGCTGGGTGACGTGAGCCAGGCGGGCCAGCTCGGACAGGTCTGTGACTTTTCCCTCGCGAACGAGGCGGTCCATGCGAATGGCCAGGGCCATCAGACGGGAGATACGTGGAATGCGTCCGGGCTCGGTCTGTTCGGCCGGCCGCGGCGCTGCGACGATGGTCTTGCGGCCGCGGTCCCGGCGGGCGAAATGCACTTTGCGCTTTACAGTGATCACGCAGCGTCCTCCACAGTGGGCGCACCATTGGCGCCGGCCGAGAGTCCCTTGATCCCCGTCGGGTAGAACGAGACCTCGATACTCGTGTCGGCGGCGTCGTATTCAACGCGGTGGACCAGCAGGTTGATCAACCGCACCTGCTCTCGCGGGTTGAGCGCCGTCCATACGTTGTTGAAATCGGCGAAGGCAGCGGCAACGTCGGCCTCGGTGACGAGGTCACGCCCCAACTCCGCGATCTGAGCTCCCATTTCGGTCAATCGGCGTTCGGACTGGGCGACCTGATCGGTTAGGTCCGCGATACGCGCTGTGGCGCTATGGGTGGCTGGCTCGGATGTGGCCGTGCGACGTATCTCGGCGTGGCAACGGGCAAGGGCACGTTCAATGATGCGTTGCTCGTCCGTCAGGCGACTGATGGCCTCCTCGGTCTGGCAACGAGCCTGCTGAAGCGTTTCGGCCAGGAGTTCCGGGTCTTGGCCGATGCAACGAATCTGGTCGACGACGGCCTTTTCGATCTCGGCGGCCGGTAGCGAGGCGGTCGGGCACTTGCGCCGCCCGTTCTTGATGGCGTTCGTGCAGGTGTAGTACCGGTAGCGTTTGTTGCCGCGGCTGGCGAAGGTGTGGACCATCACCCGGCCGCAAGCCTTGCAATACAAGAGGCGGCGCAGGAGCGCCCCGTGGTTGTTGCGCAGCTCCGCACCGTTCCCATTGCGATTCTGTCGCAGCTGAGTCTGGACGCGGCGGAAAACCTCCTCGGACACGATTGGCTCATGTTCGCCGGCGTAGACCTCCTTCTTGTGCTTGATCTTCCCGGCGTACAGAACGTTGGTCAGGATGCCGTGGAGACCGCACTTGTCGATGGGAAGACCGCCACGGCGCTTGCCGCTCCTCGTAGTCCAAACCTTCGATCGCCAGCCACGCCGGTCCAGCTCGGCCACCACAGGAAGCAACGCCCCCCGTTCGAGATACAGGTCAAAGATCTGGCGGACGCGCGAAGCCTCGGCGGGGTTGATGACGAGCTTGGGTCCCCCGTTGGAACGATCGACGTCGTAGCCCAGAATCGGAGTGCCGCCGGTCCATTTCCCCTTCTGCCGTGACGCCGCGATCTTGTCTCGGATGCGCTCGCCTATGATTTCCCTCTCGAACTGGGCGAACGATAACAGGATGTTCAGAATCAGCCGACCCATTGGCGTGGCCGTGTTGAAATGCTGAGTGACCGAAACGAAGGAGACTTGGTGCGAGTCAAACGTCTCCATCATGCGCGCGAAGTCGAGAAGCGACCGACTGATTCGGTCCACCTTGTATACGGCCACACAGTCGACCTTTTCGGCTTCAATGTCGGCGAGCAGTTGCTGAAGTGCGGGCCGATCCATGTTGCCGCCGGTGTAGCCACCATCATCGTACCGGTCCGGCAGGCACGTCCACCCTTCGGCCTTCTGGCTGGCGACGTAGGCCTCAGCCGCCTCGCGCTGGGCGTCGAGCGAGTTGAACTCCTGTCGGAGCCCTTCGTCGCTGCTCTTGCGGGTGTAGATAGCGCATCGGATGGTCGGGGGCTTACCGTTCTTGGCCTTGGTGGTCACCGCCTGTCCTCCAGGCCAAAGAACCGGAAGCCGTTCATGTGTGACCCAGTGATGACCCTGGAAACGGCCGTGAGCGACCGGTAGCGCACGCCCAGGTACTCAAATCCGTCGGCCAAGACCGTGACGATGATCGTCCGCCCCTTGTATTTGCGTGTGATTTGTGAACCAGCCACGGGAAGGCGCGGGTCGGTGGTCACGGGCACGCGGACGGAGGCCGCCTCGGCCGGTCGGGCCTCCTTGGCCAGGGTCGCCCACCGAGGCGGCGTGAGGCGAACGTCGGCGTCCTGGGCGAGTTCCTCGGCCCGCCGTAGGGCCCGCTCCGATAGGCCGCCCTCGGCGTTGGCCTGCAGCCGCCAGGCGATCCGCCGGATCAGGTACTGACGGTGCCGGCTGCGGACTGCCTCGCCGAAGACCTCCACGTAGCGGTCCTGGAGCTGCCCGACGCTCATCTGCTCGAGTGTCGCAACCTCCTTGGCGATGTTCAGGCTCACACGTCGTCTCCTACATTCCGCAGGCGTAACCCGCGGGTACGTCGAGACGCACTGAGCCTCGTTTCGCGAGGAAACTCAAGGCCTTTTCGTGGAGATTCCGGCTCCGGTGGGGGTACGATTTCTGCGGCACGGGGTCGCTCTCGCCAACGCAGAATGCCCTGGGCGAGGATGGCCGCGACCTCGCAGCAGTGGTCGCCGGTGGGCATACATTGCGCTTCCGTGCGCCGTGGCATGTGAGTAGACTCCTTTCTCCGAGCTGCGACGAAATCCGCGCTGTTCGGTTCGTCTGCTCGTCCACCCGATACCTATGCCGTGGCGAGGAGCGCTGTCCGCGCCGATGTCGAAAATGTCTCCTTCTGGCCTTCTTGAACGGTGAAGGCATCACCGCAAGGAGTGGTTTTTTTGAGAAGCAAAGTTTCGCTCACAAGTCCTCCAAAGTTTTGCCGCACCGTGGCGATGGTGTCGAGCGATGCCGTTCTCACTGCGATCGCCTGTTCGATGGTGGGCGAGGCTGGGCTGTATAGCTCGGGGTTGTTGGGAATCGGCGAGTGAGAGACTTCCCGCTGTGGGAACGGAGAAGGTTACTCATTTCCTCGGAGCAGCGAGCGTACGG
>SBAX01000403.1 GCA_005240095.1 Phycisphaera mikurensis | reverse complement strand
TCCGACGAAGCCAGGAGCGTTACCTGTTGAGAACAGCGAGCCCTGTAATATAACCTCTATCTTTCGATGATGGAGCTTGACATAGATCGTCTGGCAACGATCGCGCGCCCTTACGGGCGAACAGCAGGAAAACGGCGCAAACGCGTTGCGGTTGGTTAATCCTTGATGCCCCTTTCCCGGGGTAGCGGCGTGCGCTGAAATCCCACCGCTAAGCGAGCACCCCGCGTGTTATTGGGGTGCATGAACAAACTCCGCCCATGCCGCGCCCGTTCGCTCGCCACTCGGCACTGGTCACTGGCCACTCGTTTGGGTCCCCCGCCGGTGCGAAACGGACCCAGTTACAAAAGGCGCAACTCCTTGTCGCACAAGGAGATGTGCGCCGCGCTCCCCGGGAAAACGAACCCAGACCAGACCTAGTTACAATCGCGCCGTGGGTCCCTGCCTAATGCGAAACGAAGCCGATTGGGTGGAGCGTAAGTCCTTGTGGATGCGGAACTTATGCAAGCGCGTCAAGTGAAAACAAAGCCGATTCGAACCCGAATTGCCCGCAGCGGCCTGGCCGTGTGCCACTGCCGTACCGGTCTGCCCCAGCAGCTGCCGCGTTTGCGTCCGCTTCCTGAGGGGCGCGGCTCGGATCAGCCGGCCCTCACCCCTAACCCCTCTCCCGAGGGGAGAGGGGGACAGCCGCAACCGCGTTGCGGTTGGTGAATGGGGGGCGCGCCTTTTCCCGGGGAGCCCGCCTGGGGCGGGCAACCCCGGGCTGGAAGACGAAACGCCGTTGGCGTTTTCGGGGAGAGAGGATTCGAGATTCGGGGCACGGACACGCAGATCTTGTCCGTGGCACCCGCATAGTTCACGGAAAAGCACGAGCTTGTCCGTGCCACCCGAACCGGCTCGGCGGGAGCCTCGCCCTCCCGGGGCGCAGCGCTTGGCTATGCCACCTGAATCAAACAACGGCGCCCAAGCGTGAACGGGGGTCGAAGCGGTCGCGGAGGGCGTCGCCGAGGAGGTTGAGGGCGACGAGGGTGATCACCAGCGTGCCGCAGGGGAAGACGATGAGCCACCAGTAGCCGACGAAGGTGTTGACGGCGTGGACGCCGTCGGCGGCGAGGCGGCCCAGCGAAGGGACGGGAGCCTGCACGCCGATGCCGAGGAAACTGAGGAAGGATTCCTGCAGGATCGCCTGGGGGACGGCGAGGGTGGCGTAGACGATCACGGGTGCGGTGAGGTTGGGCAGGAGGTGTCGGCGGAGGATGCGCAGGGGTCCGGCGCCGGCGGCGCGGGCGGCGTCGACGAAGGGCTGCGTTTTGAGGGACAGCACCTGGCCGCGAATGACGCGGGCCATGGTGAGCCAGCTCACTCCGCCGATGGCGACCATGAGCACGACGAGGTCGGCGATGCGGGTGTGGCCGCCGAAGCAGTCGGATAGCGGGCGGGTCAGGGCGATCTTGAGCAGGATCACCATGAGGATGTAAGGCAGTCCATAGAGCACGTCGACGATGCGCATCATCACCAGATCGACGCGCCCGCCGAGGAGGCCCGCGACGGCGCCCCAGGTGGCGCCGAATGCGACGGCCATGACTGCCGCGGACAGGCCGATGAGGCAGCTCAGCAGGAAGCCCGGCAGCAGGCGATAGAAAAGACTGCGTCCCAGATCGTCGTGGCCCAGCCAGGAAGAGGGGAATCGGGCGATGCGGTCTGCAAGCGCCGGCTCGCGGGGCAGGGCGCCGCCGAGGCGCTCTGCGGGCACGACCGGCACAAGCGCGGGCGGATGGCGCACAGCCGAATCCAGTTCCTGGAGGTTGTACCAATGTCTGGCCCACGGCAAGCTGAGGACTGCGAGCACTGCAAGAAGGATCAGCAGGGAAAGGCTCGCTTTCACAGGCCAGCGAGAATGGGTCGACTGCAGAAAGGATGGGCCGCTCACACTGCCTCCGCAATTCGTGGGTCAACCCAGGCATAGAGCAAATCCACAAGAATGTTGAATACCACAAGCAGTGTGGCAAATACCAGGACTGTGCTCATAATCAGGCCGGCGTCGCGATTCAGTGCCGCATTGACGAAGTGCTGGCCGATGCCGGGGACGCCGAAGAGTTTTTCCACGACAAAGGAGCCGGTCATGGCCTGGGCGGTGGCGGGGCCGAGGTAACTGAGCACCGGCAGGAATGCCACCTTGAAGGCGTGTTTCCAGATCACCATCCGGTGGGGCAGGCCTTTGGCATAGGCGGTGCGGATGAAGTCACTGGCGAGCACGTCGAGCATTCCCATGCGCGTCAGTCGAGCGATGTAGGCAATGAATGGCAGAGACAGTGTGATCACCGGCAGTGGCAAATGGGCCACTGTTCCCCATCCGCCAATGGGCACTATTCCAAGATAGACGCCAAACACAATCAGCAGCACAGAGCCGGTCACAAAGGTGGGAATGGAAATCCCCAGAAGGACAGTGAAGGTTGTGGCGTGGTCTGCCCATGTTCCATGGCGGACAGCGCCCCAGACGCCCAGGGGAATCCCGACGATTAAGGCCGTGGCTATAGCCAGGGAGCCGATCATTGCGGAAACGGGCAGGGAATCGGCAATGACCTGATTGCAGGTCCAGTCGTTGTAGGTGAAGGTGGGGCCGAAATCCAGGCGGACCGCCCCGCTGAGGAATTCCCAGAAGTACAGCCAGTTGTTGTCCATGTGGTAGCGGGCGCGGAGGGCCTTCTCGGCCTCCGCGGGCATGTTGCGCTCCCCAGTCTGGAAGGGATTGCCGGGAATGGAAACCGCCATCACAAAAGTCAGTGTGTAGACGGTGGCGATGGTCACAGCGCCCAGAAGGATGCGACGCATCAGGCGCAACATCATCGCTGGATGCTCACGTATCGAAAGGGAAACCACAGGCGGCTGTTGGCGTGGAGCCCGCGCACGTGAGGGGCGATGGCGACCATATCGGTGTAATGGAGGATCGGAAGAATGGGACAGTCTTGCTCCACAATGATGGCCTCGGCTGCCTGGAGCAGGCGGCTGCGCTCGACTGCGTCTGCAGTGCCGTTCGCCTGGGCCATGAGGGCGTCATACTGCGCATTGGAATAGCCGCTGTCATTGTTGCCGTTACCGGTGACCAGGCAGTCAAGGAAGGTCGTGGGATCGTTGTAGTCTGCGTACCAGTTGCCGCGGGCGATCATGAAACGGTGTTTGGCCTTTTCCTCAGCGAAGGTCTTACTTTCCTGACTGCGCAGCTCGACGCGCACGCCCAGAGCGTCTTCCCACATTTTCGCCATAGCCTGGCACATGCGTTCGTCACTGGGAACGTAGAGGAGCTCGATGGGAGGTAATCCCTGCCCGCTGGGAAAGCCGGCTTCCTGCAGAAGGCGCCTGGCCTCGGCTACGTCGTGGGGCAGTCCGGCGGGCGGCTCGTACCCGGGGATCGACGAGGGTGGAACGAAGCTGCGGGCGGGGCGGTCGCCGCGGCGGCGCACCTTGTCCACCAGTTGCGGGCGATCGAGGGCGAGGGTGAAGGCCTTGCGAACGCGGGGGTCGACGAAGGGGTTGTCGCGCCCGGCCACGGTGGGGCCTACGCAGTTGAAGTTCAGGAGGAAGGTGGCCAGCAGCACGCAGGGATGAAAGTCGGGGCGCTGGCCGCTCTTGGCAAGACGGGCGAGTTCGTGATCGTAGGGAACACTGAGGTCGGTGAGAAAATCGACGGCGCCGGACTCATAGGCCAACAGCGATGCGGCGAGGTTTTCGTATTCGAGCATGTCCACGGTCCGGCAGGCGATTCGCGTCGCATCGCGATGGAAGGGATTAACCTCGAGTCGCGCCCGGCGCTTGAAGGTCCACTCGCTGAGCCGGTAGGGGCCGTTGGTGATCAGACCGGGGTAGCCGTTGCGATGATAGTCGGGCTTGGTCCACTGCGGGTCGTAGACTACGAGACCTTCGGCGGTCAGGGGCGCGCCCTCGTGACGCTCGCGGAGCAGCTCGATGCTTTGGTGGCAGGGCAGGAATGGCGCGAAGGCGGTGAGGTCCAGGAAGTAGGGACAGGGTTGCGCGAGGGTGACCACGAGCATGCGGTCGTTTTCGGCGCGGATGCCGACGGTCGCGAATCGTTGATCCATCTCGCCGGCGCATCGCGCGAACGCGGCGTCACGCGCTGCGGCATCGGTGCAGGCGGCTACGCACTCCTGCCGCCAGCGGACGTATTCAAGAGCGCCGGCGATGTGATCGGTGAACAGGAAGGCGTAGTCGGCGCTGGTTCCGGGCTCCATGGCCCGACGCCATCCGCGGATGAAGTCGCCCGCGGTCACCGCGTCTCCGTTGGACCAGCGGGCATCGTTGCGAATGGTGAAGCGATAGGTCAGGCGGTCGGCGGAGACGTCGGGGGGAAGCACGGCGGCGCCTTCGATAGGCTCTAACGTCTGGGGGTGCCACGTGGTGAGGCCTTCCCAGATGTTGAGGGCGACGCGGAAGTCCTGCGTCCAGCTCATCCGCGCCGGGTCGAGGGTATGGATGCCTGAGGGGTTGACGTAGGTGAAGTCGGCGCGGTCGTGGGACTCGCCGAGGGCGATCCAGGACACTTCGGCCGCGATGAGGGTCAGGCAGGCGACCACGATGGTGCGGAACATGGCGGGCACGTTGGTCTGCGCCGCCAAGCTTGTCAATTGAGCAAATGGAACGACCCCCTTTGATCCCCCCTTGGGAAGGGGGGAGGCTGGCCAAGCTGGGTGCCGCGGCTCGGCAGGAGCCTCGCCCTCCCGGCTTGCGCCGCGGTATCGCAAGGCCAGCGGCTTGCCGGGGGTGGGCTGGTCGGCTATAGATAGCCGCTCTGCTTCGTCGGTCAGCTCAGGGTCGCCGCCGACCCCCGCGGTCGAAGGTCAAACCGGGCCACCCCCTGCGAAGCCGAATGCGGCGGCGTACCCAAGTGGACCAAGGGGACGGATTGCAAATCCGTTATTCGTGGGTTCGAATCCCACCGCCGCCTTCCCCGACATGGGTTCATTTCCCCAGGAGCGCATCGTAAGTATTTGTGAGACAAGGGGTTACGGTTCCGAACGACGCGGCATGCTCTGGCCCGTCTAGCCCCCGAGTCGTCCAGCCTACCGGTAAGCCAGGCCGATAAGACAAGGTGCGGCGCAATTGAGCGGTACGCCCTTACCACGCCCACCGGCCTTCGAGAAGGCGTGGTCTGCGAGACGAATCATGAGCGGGATATCTACGGGGATCGGGCTGATATCGGGGATCAACACGGCCGAGCTGCTCGATCAGTTGATGCAGATCGAGCGACGGCCGATCGCCAACCTGGAGGCGCGGGTCAAGGCTATCGACACCCAGCGGACCACCTTCCTGGAGCTGTCCGCCAAGATCCTCGCCATTCGCAACGCCATCACCAACTTCAACAAGAAGGAGTTCTTCCAGCGGTTCAGTGCGTTGAGCAGCAATGAGTCGGTATTGACCGCCGCGGCCGGGACCGATGCGGCCCCGGGCAGCACCACCTTCCGCGTGCACTCCCTGGTGACCAGCCACACCATGCTCACGCGCGGATTTGCGGACGCGGATCGAACCTCCGTGGGCGTGGGATCACTAACCGTGGAGGTCGGCGGGGGTCGGGTCAATCCACGAACCGACCTGGATGCGCTCAACGGCGGGCGCGGCGTGCGGCGAGGGGTGATCCAGATCACCGATCGCAGCGGGGCCACGGCGCAGATCGACCTGAGCAAAGCCTTCACGGTGGACGATGTATTGGCGGCCATCAACAGCAATCCGGGTATCCGAGTCCGTGCCAGTGTCACCAGTGTGGCATCAAACGGGGCCGCGGGAGATCGGATCGTGCTCGAAGATCAGAGTGGCGGCGCGGGCAATCTCATCGTCGCCGAAGTGGGCGGGGGCTCTACGGCGAAGGACCTGGGGCTCCTGGGCAGTAATGCGGCCGGGCGGATCGATGGGCAAGGGGTCATGTACCTGTCCATGGACACGGCGCTGTCGGCCCTCAACGACGGGAACGGAGTGGATCGGCTGCCGCAGGGCGCGCAAGGCGACGACCTTTCCTTCACGACAAGCTTCGGCACGTTCGGCGTTCTGCTGACCGACGTCCTGCGCCTGTCCACGGATTTGCGGGCGGTCAATAACGGGAACGGCGTTCGCCTGGGGGTGATCCGCATCACGGACCGTACGGGGGCGACCGCCGACGTGGACCTGACCAACGCCCGCACGGTGCTGGATGTGCGCGACGCGATCAACAACTCCGGTCTGGCAGTCAGCGCCACGACGGTGAACTCGCGATTCTTCATCACCGACACCTCGGGCATGACCGGCGAAAACGCCAAGAAGTTCAAGGTCGAAGACGTCTCCGGCTTTGCGGCCGCGGACTTAGGGATCGCGGCCGAGGTTGAGGGTGACTCGATCAACGGGCGGGACATCTATCGCATCGCCACGGTGGGCGATCTAATTCGGGCCATCAACTACGCCCCCGGCAACGACGCCCAGGTGGAGGCCTCGATCTCCACTGATGGGAAAGGCATTCAGCTACGGGCCCTGGGCTTTGAGAACAACGTCACGGTGGTGGCGGGCAATGACGTGGGCGGCATCGTCTCCGGTACGGCTCACGATCTGGGGTTGGAAAACGCCACGTTTTCGACGGATCAGCCCTTCACCACGCGGCGGCTGATGGCCGGGATGGATACGGTGCTGCTGCACTCGCTGCGCGGCGGGCAGGGAATTGCGGGCGGGACGGTCTCCTTCGCCGATCGCAATGGGCAGACCGCGACCATCGACTTTTCCAGCGCCGAGACGCTTCAAGACGTGATCGATTGGGTCAACGCGGATGCGACCATCTCGATCACCGCGTCGATCAACGCCGCGGGCAACGGGATTACGCTTCGCGACGAATCCGGCGGCACCGGCTCCATCGTGATCAGTGACGTCACCGGCACACTGGCCGCGGACCTGGGGCTGGCCGGCACGTTCGAGGCCACCGAGGAGGCCGCTGAAGGAGACAACCTGCAGCTCCAGTACGTGGCCCGCAACACGGCGCTATCGGAGTTGAACTTCGGGCGGGGCGTGACCTACGGCACGATCCTGATCAAGGATTCGCAGGGGGCCACGCATGCGGTCAACCTGACGGATAGCCTCAAGACCGTCGGGCAGGTGATCGACTTCATCAACGCGGTGACGCCGGACACGTTGAATGCGCGGATCAACGACAGCGGCGACGGGATTCTGATCAGCGATACTTCGGGAGGGCTTCTGCCCCTGACCATTTCCGATCAGGAGGGCGGCCAGACCGCTGCGGACCTGCGTCTGGCGGGCACGGCCAGGACCGGCCAGAACTTCATCGACGGCACCTTCGAAACCCGCATCGACATCGGGCCGGCGGACACACTCCGCTCCATCACCACCAGGCTCAATGCAGTCGGCGGCGGCTTCTCGGCGGCGGTGGTCAGCGACGGTGGAAGCACCAATGCTTTTAGCCTCATGCTCACCTCGGCCGTGTCCGGACGGCGCGGAGAGATGATCGTTCAGGCCGACGGAGTCGATCTGGGGCTCGACACGCTCACGCAAGCGCAGGACGCGGTGATCTCCGTGGGCAGCGGGGGCTCGTCTTTCCTGGTCACCAGCCCCACCAATAAGCTCACCGGGGTGATCGAGGGCGTCACCGTGAACCTGCTGTCCGCTAAGAACGAAGACGTGACCGTCAACGTGGAGCAGGACATCGACGGCATGGTGGAGTCCATTCAGGAATTCGTGGACAAGTACAACGAGGTCCAGGGGGCCATCGACCAGGCCACCAGCTTCAACCCCGACACGCTGCAGCGCGGCGTGCTCCTGGGCGACAGTACCGTCGATCTCATCCGCGGTCGCCTCCAGCGGGTGATGACGCAGTCCTTCGCGGGCAGCGGGGCGAGTTCGCGATTGTTTTCCGTGGGGCTGCGGCTGGGCGAAGGCAACCGCCTGAACTTCGATGAAGAGCGCTTCCGCGAGGCCTACGAGGCAGCGCCCGATGACGTCGAACGACTCTTCACCGAAGCGGAGACCGGTTTCGGCAAGGCGCTTCAGGACACTCTCGACCAACTGACCCGCGACTTCGATGGCGTGCTCTCGCGCAAGGACGAGCTGCTCGCCGACCAGCAGGAAGTGCTCAACGAACGCATCGAAAGCCTCACCGTGCTGCTGGCGGGCAAGCGGCGGCGTCTGGAGGCCCAGTTCGCGGGGCTGGAGTCGTCGCTGGCGGCGCTGCAGGGGCAGCAGACTGCGCTGGGGGCGCTGTCTCAACTCCTCAGCCAGTAGGTTCGCGACCCCGCAGCGCATCCGGCGGGTGGCCCATTTATCGCGCGATGGGTGGGGTCACGATGATCGAATGAGAACGATGCGGCGGCGGCGGAGTGCCTCTCGGCCGTCGATCATCGAGCCCCCACCCTTTGCTAGCGCAAAGGATGGGGCACCCGCTCGCCCTGCCTGATTACGAACGAAGCGGCTCGGCAGGAGGCTCGCCCTCCCACATTATGGGTCGCGGGCGGGCGAGAAGTCACCCTCGCCCTCTTTGTCGCCGATATTACCGGCAGCCATGACCACCACGCTGGATAATCCCTATCTGCGCGATGCGGTGCTGACGGCCACGCCGGAGCAGTTGCAGCTGATGCTCTATGACGGGTCCATCCGCTTTGCCTTGCAGGGGCGCGACGCTCTGATGCGGAAGGACTTCGAGACTTCCTTCGAGCGCCTCACGCGGGCGCAGAACATCGTGCTGGAGATGCAGACCGGGCTGAACTTCGAGGTCAATCGCCAGCTCTGCGAACGCATGGCGTCGATCTACAACTTCGTGTATCGCAAGCTGGTGGACGCCAATGTCAACCGAGATGTTGCACACATCGATGACGCCGTGAAGGTGCTGCGTATCGAGCGGGAGACGTGGCAGCTGCTCGTGGACAAGGTCGGCCGCCTGCGCGAGAGCGGCGAATCGCCCACGGATCAGGCAGCGCCGCAGGCGGCGGAATCAGCAGGTTTCTCGGCGCAGGTATGAGGCGCCCCGTCCGCTTGCGACCGACCGGTTCGTGCGCTATAGTCTCGCGCGATATGGAGGCAGTTTCCGGCGCGAGGCCCGAAGGGCCGACATAGACCAGCCCAGGGCAACGCCCTGGGGTGTTGCCGCAGGTGAATGGTCAAGCCCTGAAGAAACTATGAAAGCCGGGTCGCCTTGACACAGTTTCGGGCTTTTGGCCCAGTGTCGACGGGCTGATCGCGTGGATCGCCCAGGTTCAG
>SBAX01000137.1 GCA_005240095.1 Phycisphaera mikurensis | reverse complement strand
TCCTTACTCCTGCCAGAAACCGGAAACCCTTGATCCGGCAGGAGTTATCGTTCGTCGATCTTCAAATTCTTGAGCCCACCTTGCGCTGTACTGCTAAGATTGCATTGCCATGAGTCTTCTGACCGTCGCCGTGATCGCCGCCGTGTTGTTGACCTTCGCCTACCACGTGTATGGCAACGTGCTGGGGCGTTTGCTGCGTCTGGATCGGGACGCACAGACGCCGGCCGTGGAGCTGCGCGACGACCTGGACTACCACCCCCTTGCGCCGGGGAGTTTGCTCAGCCAGCACTTCTCGGCCATCGCCGCGGCCGGGCCGATTGTCGGGCCGATCCTGGCCGGGGCCATGTTCGGCTGGCTGCCCGCCCTCATCTGGATTCTGCTGGGGGCGATCTTCATCGGCGGGGTGCATGACCTCGGGGCCCTGACCGCCTCCATCCGCCACAAGGCCCGCTCCATCGCCGAAGTCGTCCGTGAGCACATGAGCACGCGCTCCTACGTGCTCTTCCTGCTCTTCGTCTGGTTCGCCCTGCTCTACATCATCGTGGCCTTCACCGACATCACCGCCTCATCATTCATCGGCGCCGTCACCCTGGAGAGCGGTGAGACTGTGCAGGGCGGAGGGATCGCTACGTCGTCGTTTCTCTATCTGCTGCTGCCCATCGTGATGGGCGTGCTGATTCGCTTCGCGCGACTCTCCGTGGGACTGGCCACACTGATCTTCCTGCCCCTCGTGGGCGTAGCCATCTGGGCCGGGCAGTTCATCCCCTTTGATCTCGTGAAGACCTTCGGCTGGGAGGAATGGACCGCCCATCGCGTGTGGAACATCGCCCTGCTCGCCTATTGCTTTGTGGCCTCGCTGGTGCCGGTGTGGCTGCTGCTTCAGCCCCGCGGGCATCTGGGAGGGTGGTTCCTGTTCCTCGCCCTGATTGGGGGCACGCTGGGGCTGATCGTCAGCGGCGAGCGCGTGCAGTATCCGCACTTCGTCGGCTGGACCGCCGCCAAAGGAGAGCCGCTCTTTCCCGTGCTCTTCATCACCATCGCCTGCGGGGCTTGCTCGGGCTTCCACGCCATCATCGCCTCAGGCACGACTTCCAAGCAGCTTCGCCGGGAGACCGACGCCAGGCTCATCGGCTACGGGGCCATGCTCATGGAGGCCATGGTGGCTTTCGTTTCCTTAAGCTGCGTGATGCGCCTTGCGGCCGACTCCCCCGCCATCACCGGCGGGGTTAAGCCCAACAACCTCTACGCCCAGGGAATCGGCAGCTTCCTCTCCGTGCTCGGCGTGCCCATCTCCTTCGCCGTGTCCTTCGGCCTCATGGCCTTCACCACCTTCGTCTACGACACCCTCGACGTGTGCACGCGCCTGGGCCGCTACATCATTCAGGAACTGCTCGGCTGGCGCAGTCGTGGCGGACGGGTTTTCGCCTCCGTGCTGACGGCCGTAGTCCCCGTACCCTTCCTGCTCCAGCGCAGCGTGGATCCGGCGGGAAACCCGATTCCCGTGTGGCGGACCTTCTGGGAGCTTTTCGGGGCCAGCAATCAGCTCCTGGCCGCGCTGACCCTGCTTGGTGTCACCGTGTGGCTCTGGCGCACCCGCCGGGCGATGTGGGTGTTCTTCGTGGCCGGCCTGCCCACCGTGTTCATGTACGTGATGAGCATGTGGGCCCTCCTGCGGATCATCGGCGTGAACCTTGCCCAGGCAGATACCAACTTGAGCCTCGCACGGCGACTGGCGTCGCTGGGCTCCGTAACCTGGGTGGCCATGCTCCTCGTGGCCCTCGCCGCCCTCATGGCCATCGAAGCCTTGGTGGTTTTCATGCGCCCCACCCTCCCACCGCCCGGCCGCTTCCAAGTCGCACCGGCATAAGCGCCGGGGAGGGCGAGGCTCCTGCCGAGCCGTTCCCTGATTCCCGGACCCCGAATTCGCCGCCCCATAAGCCCGCGGGAATTCGAGGGTTTCGTAGGATTGGCCGCGCAAAAAAGTGTATTGGATATTTGCTAGAGTAGTTCCCTTACGGGCCTTGGGTAAGACATCCTTGCGGACCGCCCGCGCTTTGGCTGGGAAGTCCCCATCGGAGGGGCGGTGGTCCGCATTGGGCTTAAAGGCCTGAGCTTGCATTCATCTCCCTTGTAGGTCGTGCGCTGTCCGCAACCGGGCTAACCACGCGTGCCCGCCTCGGAGCGTTCGCTCGCCGCGCCGGCGATTCGGACAAGCGCCCAAGACATCACGAGTGATCCGCGCATCGGTCATCGAGACTGTACGCCCAGGAAGATAACGGGACGTTCGGCCGCCACGGTTCTGCGCCGCGCATCACTCGTCACACGGTCAGCGAGAGGGGACGCCATGAGGGGGAAAGGGCTTCTTGCGTTTTTCTGTCTGGGGGCGAGCCTGTCGTACGCCCAGCCGGTCTTGACGGAGACCGTGGACTATCCGGCCGTACGCCCGGGTCCGGCCGCAACTCAGTCCGGCTATGGCTGTTTTCATCTGGCCAGCGGAACGATCACGCCCGGCGACGTGGACTGGGTGCAGATCAAAATGCCGCGGGGGACCACGCAAACCGTGGTGGACGTGGACTTCCCCGCCAACGCCGGCGGAAGCGCCCTGCTGGCCTCCGTGGTCAGCGGCAGCACCGCCTTCAACATCAGCGATAACAACAACACCCGTGACGCCCTCTGTGGCCTGCACGCCACCAGCGTTCCCATGGGCAGCACCCGGGACTCGGCCGCCAATCTCAACGCCACGGCGCGAAACATCACCATCAACGTGGGCATCACCGGCGCCGCGGACACCAGCTTCGTAGGCGCCCATTCGGAGAACTTCTCCTACGACGTGTGGATCTATGCGGCCACCGTGCCCTGCACCTCGGACGTTGACTGCAATGATGGCGTAGCCTGCACCGTGGACACTTGCGACTTGGGCACCGGCAACTGTTTCAGCGACGCCGACGACGCGGCCTGCGACGACGGGGCGTTCTGCAACGGCGTGGAGTTCTGCGACGCGATGCGCGGCTGCCGCCCGGGGCAGACCCCCGACTGCGACGACGGCGTGGGCTGCACCTATGACGACTGCGACCCGCTGACCGACACCTGCGTCAATCTGCCTGACGACGGGTTCTGCGACGACGAAGAGTTCTGCAATGGGGAGGAATGGTGCGATGTGCAATTCGATTGTCAGCCCGGCGCTCCGCCGAGCTGCGACGACGGCGTGGGATGCACGGTGGATGTATGCGACCCTGCGACGGACGCCTGCGCGCACGCCGCGGACGATTCGCTCTGTGACGACGGGCGGTTCTGCAACGGCGTCGAAACGTGCGACGCGCTAGCCGACTGCCAGGCAGGCGTGGCCCCGGACTGCGATGACGGCGTAGGTTGTACGGTGGATTCGTGTGACCCGGCGCTGGACGATTGCCTGAGCGTCCCCGACGACGGGCAGTGCGACAACGGCGTCTTCTGCGACGGCGCCGAAGTGTGCGACCCCGAAAACGGCTGCGCCGCCGGCGGCGATCCCTGCCCCGGCCAGTTCTGCCGCGAGAGCGAGCCCTTCTGCGTGGACTGCCTTGCCGACGCCGACTGCGACGACGGCGATTTCTGCAACGGCGCGGAAGTTTGTGATCCGACGGGCATGTGCGTGGAAGGGGCTCCGCCATGTCCGCCGGATATGGTTTGCAACCCCGACCAGCGGCGCTGCGAGAGCGGACTGTTCACCCTGGACTTCAAACCCGGCGTGTGTCCCAATCGCGTCAAGCCGGGAGCGGGGAACGGATACGTCGCCATGGCGCTCACCGGCGCGCCCGGCGCCGATGTGCGCAACGTGGACCGCGCGTCGCTGCGCCTGAGCCGCACCGACGGCGTGGGCGAGTCACTTTCGCCCAACGCCGGCTCGCCGGGCCCGGGCATCCATGTGGAAGACGTGGCCACTCCGTTCGACGGCGATGCCTGCGGGTGCCACACGGCCGCGGGTGACGGCTACGCGGACCTCGTGGTGTACTTCTCCATGCCGACTCTGGTCACCGGCCTGGCCCTCGACAAGGTGCCCGCGGAGACGCAGGTGGAGCTGCAACTCTCCGGACGATTGCTCGACGGCTCCGCTTTCCAGGCCGCCGACTGCGTCACCGTGGAGCGTCCGGGCAAGAACCCCAAGGAAAAATAGCCTCCGTAGCGTCGGAGTTTGCTTGCACGAAGCCGGACCCGGATTGAGCCCCCTGGTCCGGCTTTGTCATGGGAGGCATGTCAGCGCTTGTCCTCGTCGCGCCTGCCGCGTACAACGCCGCACCATGACCGCCAGACCTGCAAGCCCTGACGACGACGGCGTCGCCCTGCGGAACGTCCTACGCGGCAAGTTCTTCTACCTGCTCCTCGCCATCGTGCTATTTATGGCCGCCTATCCCTATGTCGGCAGAGACATGGCCGGGCGGATCCTCCTCAACGCCATGAATGCCGGCATTCTGGTGATTGCCGTGTTCGCGATCCAGCGTTCGCGGCGGCAATTCGTTATCGCACTCGCCCTGGCCGCCCCTGCCCTGGCCGGGCAGTGCGTCTATTTCGCCAGCGGCCACCCCGTCGCTCTGCGGGTCACGGCGGTCGCGTCACTTGCATTCTTCGCCTACACGGTGATCAACATTCTCCTGTACGTGCTCCGCGGCGTGGAAGTCACCGCAGACAAGATCTACGGGGCCATTTGCGCCTACCTGCTGATTGCACTCACCTGGACCACGGCCTACGTTCTCGTGGAGAGCCTCCATCCGGGCTCGTTCACCACCACCATGGTGCACGACCCGGGCGGCCGGGTGGACTTCTACGCCCTTCTGTACTTCAGCATCGCCACCCTCACCACCACCGGCTACGGCGACATCGTCCCCCTCACCACCTATAGTCGATCGCTGGCCAGTCTCGAACAGCTCGTCGGGGTCTTCTACGTGGCCATCCTCGTCGCCCGTCTCGCCGGCCTCTATCCTCAACGCACCCGATCCGCCGCGCGGGCCTGACCCGCGGGCTCTAAGCCCGCGCGGACTCGTGGACCCTAAAGGCAAGTCAGGAACGGGAGCGACGTGCGGTCTCATTCCCCTCTCCCTCGGGAGAGGGGCAGGGGTGAGGGCGAATGCACGATTGGCCTTGACGCCTCACCCGCGTCGCGTAGGATCCACGCCTCCAGGCTGGAAACCAAGTGCAGGCTTTGGGTTGCTCGTCATGACCAGAAGCGAGTGTAGCTGAAGGTGGAGAGTTATTCATGAAAGTCATCGTGATCTTGCTGGTGCTCATCGTGCTTGGATGGCTGGCCCTGTACAACCGCGGAGGCTACGCCACCTTCGACCCTACGGAGCAGGGCCGCAAGGTCAAGGCGGCCATTAACCCAGGCATGCCCTATGAGCAGGTGTTCGACCTGGCCGGCGATCCCAAGAAGTTCCGCATCATCAATCGCAAGGTCGAGAAGATCGCCGGCGAGGAAGTCGAGGTCTTCGTCCCCAGTGCGGAGGTCAGCACCGATCGCGCCCGGATCAAGGCAAGGGTGAATGACAAGTCCCTGCCCCACGGCTTCGTCGTCACCTACAACTACTCTGCCCAGGCAGCCTTCAACGTGTTCTTCGACGGCGTCGGCGGCGTCGCCGAAGTCACCGACGCGGTGACCATGGCCGATCTCCTCGACACGCGCCAGCCTTAGAGCTCTCTTGGGAGGGCGAGGCTCCTGCCGAGCCGTTTAGAAAGCGGCGATTTGCCGGAAAGCTTCGGCTCGCCGGGAGGCTAGCCCTCCCGACCTGCCGCAAAAACCTCGCTCGCGCGAGAATCCCTTCTCGCACGAACGCAAGTGTCAGGGCGCAGGCGTCCAACACTTGACCGCGCAGCGCCAGCGCCCGTCGTCGTTGCGCCAGATGGCCACATAGCGTCCGTTGCGCTCGCCCGGCGCGCCGGACCCTGCGGCCGCGGAAACGCTGCCTTGCCCCAGCGTGTAGCCCATCGACCCGCCGTCATCGATGCCCGCGCAGCAGGGCGCCCAGGACCTGGCCTTGCCGCCACCGGATTCGAAGTATCCTCGGATCGCTCCCTTGCCCTGCAGGGGGGGTGAATCGGGGAGATACATCGTCGCGTCATCAGTCCAGTATTCCATGACCCCGTCAACATCGCTGGCCGCGGCCCTCGCCGCCCAGGCATCGTCAAGCTCCACCAGCCCCCGACCGGTCATGCGCTTGCCCGCGCAGCCTGCAACGCCCGTGAAAACGAGCACTACACCAGCCCAGCGCATCGCGTCGTGTCCTTGCCGCCTGCTCACAATCACTCTCCTGACAAGCATTCCTTGCAAGTGCGTGGCGTTATTCAACCTTGGTCGCGGGCGGGTTGCACAGGGCTGAAATTGCGCGGCTTTACGCTCGTGCGAGAATCCTTTCTCGCACGCCCTGCGATGGGAATCCGTTCCCAAGTTGATGGCCCTAAGATCGTAACTCATCTATGCCGTGCCGAACCAGTCGACGCCGTCGCCGCCGGCCTGGCGCAGGCGATGGCCGAGGATGGCGGCGTGGTGCTGGAGGTGGCGGATGTTCATGATTTGGTGATCGAGCTTGGGCATCTTGTACCACCAGAAGCCGCAATCCGGTGAATCGAGGTCGAGCTGGTCCACGGTGCTGTCCACCATCGCGTCGCACTCCCGCCAGTATTCGAGGATTTGGGCCTTGGTGTACGGCTCGCCGACGGCCGGAGGACGGTGCGGTGGCTCGGGCAGGGATGTGAGGTACTGATGCTCTTCGCGATGCAGCGCCCACGGCCGAAAGTCAGCCTCGCGGGGCGAGAGGTAGAAATGCGTGTAGAACAGCGTGTGATAGGCCACCCGCCAGAAGGCTACCTGCTCGCTCCCGTCGATCCACAGACCATCGGGACATCGTTCGACGGCCTGCCGCAGCGCCGCCAGCCCCGCGTGATATTGACCCTTCAGTGCCGACCGAATGTTCATAGGCTACCTCCGAAGCTCGGTCTTCTTAGCTGCTTAGCTGCCGGGTGGTGTGCCGATGCAGGCCCTGGCGTTGAAAGCCCAGCAGCGCGGCCTGGCGGTCCATTTCCGCGTGATATGCGCTGAGAGCGGGGGCCGGCACCGATCCGTCGAGCGCTGCCCACTCCGCAATTGGCGCACGCTCGAACCGAGCCGCGAGCACGGATACGGACACGAACAGCGCATAGAGCAGGATCACGAACAGGGGCAGGGCAAAGAGCAGGCCGGCGTCGCGAACAGAATCCCACATCAAGGAGCATGATAGACCGGCCAGTTCGCCCCGCCAAAAACGGCGTACCCCGGTTGTCGAGGGGATCCGGGCCACCGCCGATCAGTACCGCGACCGTGAGGGAGCGGGCCTTGCCGATTGTCGGTTTGCGATTGTCGATTGCCGATTCCCCTCTCCCCGCGGGAGAGGGGCCAGGGGTGAGGGCCGCGGCGTCGCAAGCCGTGCTCGATCCGTAACTGCGAGCGTGAGAGACCGGCCTCGTCGCCTCACGCGCCCGAACGACGCCCGCTCGATCTAACGGCGCTTTGCCCGCCTGGTCCAGCGCGCCTGGGCTGCCTTCCTCGCGAGCTTCGTGCGTGTCTTGGGCGACAGCTTCGCAGCCCGCGCCGCACCACCCTTCTTGCCGCCGAGTCTTCCCAATTCCACGGCCGCTGGATTCTTCAGAGCATCAGGTTCCGCGATCACCCGGCACTCCAGAACGATCCCGTGGCCGAGTTTCCGCCTGTTGGAGGCCCGCTTGGGGCGCCGCGCTGAATTCTTTTTTACTATGCCCGAGCGCTTACGCATACATTATGATAGCTTGAGGGCGCTATGACGACCATTAATTCGCTGAAGGCGGGGCCCACGCCGTTGGACCGGATCACGGACGAGCGGCTATGTATCTGGTGCGGGCAGGCGTACCGCATGAGCACCGCCGGCGCGGACCAGTGCTTCTGCCCGACCTGCAACACGGCGATCCCGCCTTCGCCGCGCGGCACGGCGCGCATCCAGTGGATGTCCGCCCGGGATGAGAGCGTGCCGGCCTACGCCGATTTGAGCCATCGCAAGGGCGATCCCTGGCCGGCGAACTTCCCGGTGATCAAGCGCCCCGCCCATCCGCTATAGCAACCCACGCCACACGGGCTCATCGCCTGAACGCACTGCTGACACAGCAGTGCCACACGACCCACGACCGCACTGCTGACACAGCAGAAGCTATGAAGTGAGCCAACCTCGGCCCGTGGTTAGGATGCTCTTCGTAGTTTGTTGAGTATCCAGAACACCATAACGAAAG
>SBAX01000258.1 GCA_005240095.1 Phycisphaera mikurensis | reverse complement strand
CGATGGTCAGAATCATCACTCCCAGCGCGCCCCAGTAGCGCCATCGCTGCGGTGATCATAGTCAGCACGATTGGGTCGCGGCGCGGCGGGCGTTGACTTTGGCCATGAAGGCGTCGATCTCTTCATCGTTCCTGAAGAAGCCTCGGATTCGAATGGTCTTGAGTTCTTTCCCGATCCGCAGGATGACGATCTTCCGGAATCGATCCGCGGCTACGCCGACGATCTCGCCCCAGGGGATCACGCCTTGCTCGTCGCCCGCTAGCCTGGGCAGTAGCCCGCCCGGCAGAATCGCCACGAGAAAGCCGCGTGTCTTCCTGTAATACAGAGCTGCCGCAGCGGAAAGGAAAAAAACAATGAGGGCCACCAGCCACAGGACCACAAACAGTGGTCGCATCGACACGGGCACGATTCGAAGCACGTCACCCGCAGGTCCGATGGTCAGAATCATCACTCCCAGCGCGCCGCCGAGCCCAGCCCATACCACGCGGCTGGGATTGCGATGCCTGAAGATTTCACTGTCCGCATCATAGATCAGTCTGCACTCCGCGCAGGTGTGCTCAGCGGGCAGACCCTTGAGGGAGTAATTGCAGCGCGGGCATGCGGTCAGCATTTGTGGGAATGATCCACGCGAAGAGGAATGCGGGCAACGGCTTGGAAGCGGTTGGGCGGCGATCGGCGCTGCGAAGAAGCCCTCACCCCTCGCCCCTCTCCCGCGGGGAGAGGGGGAACGTGGGCGGAGGTCGCCAGCAGTTGCAGCAGCGCGGCTCGTAGTTTTCGGGACCGACGACCATCTGGCCGTTGACGATGGGCGTAAGGCGCTGGGTCCGCTCGGCGCGGCGTCCGCAGCGGGCGCAGGTCGCGGTCGTCAGAATCGGATGGTCGGCGCGTTCCAGCAGGGAGGTGACAACCGGGAACGGTCGGCCCCAACTGTCGGGCTGCAAGGCGGCCACGATGACGTCGATGCCGCGGGCGGCGAGGATGGACACGACGTCGCACAACGAGACCCCCCCGTATCCCCCCTTGTGAAGGGGGGAGGCTGAGGCGCCGACGGCCTCTCTGTATCCCTCCCCATCAAGGGCGCACGTCTCCAGCGCGCTTCGTGCCGGAGGCACGATCGAGAATAGCCCGGCGTTTTCAACGCCGGGTTGCGAGCGCCTTGATCCTTCCAGTCCCGGAGGGACGGCTGAGCCACCCTCTCCCGCTGGGACGCCGGACACGCACTCACGAGGGGAGGTCGGTGCTACGTCGAAGAAATGGGCCTCATCGAGGGCGACGAGTCGCGTCCCGTCACGCACGTGGTCGAGCAGTTCATGAGGCTCGCGAATACCGATGGCCGGGCAACACTTGCCCGCGTGGGAGACGATCTGCGTGTGGCTGTAGCGCGAATCGGCCGCGTGTTTGCAGGTCAAGGCGTTCGCCGCGTTCTCCACGCGGCGAAGAAGCTGCGTGGTCTTGCCGCTGAACATGCATCCCGCGATGACCGTGATGGTGCCGCGCGCTGACACGGGTGGGCTGCATGACCCCCCTTTGTCCCCCCTTGTGAAGGGGGGAGGCGGCTTGGGCAGATGACTCACGCCAGGTGTCCTCGAAATCTCATGGTCGTCCCTACGCGCTGCGACCCCCCTTCATCCCCCCTTATGAAGGGGGGAGGCGAGTTCTGCTCGGGGGCAGGCACTGGCCGCAGTGGCTTGGGGCTGCTCATTCGACGGGCGTGGGTTCGGGGGCCAGCTCGATTCCTTCGAACAGGGCCGAGCCGATGCGCACGTACGTGGCCCCGAACTCGATGCCGTACTCGAAATCGTTGCTCATCCCTAAGGACAATTCGGTAAACGCCGGCCCGCAGAGGCGCTCGCCGACGACTTCGTCGAACAGCTCGCGAACCCGCTGGAAGGTGTGACGGATGACGGAGACGTCCTGCGTCAGCGGGGCCATGGCCATGAGCCCGCGGAGTTCGAGGTGCTTGAGCGAGCTGACCTGCTCGGCCAGGTGCGTGGTCGCGGCGACGGCCACGCCGGTCTTGCTGGGCTCATCCGCGGCGTTGACCTCCAGCAGAATGGGCGTCCTTCGAGCGAGCTTGCCGGACTCGGCGTCGAGCTCCTCGGCCAGGCGCAGGCTGTCCACCGAGTGGATCATGTCCACCCAGGGCAACACCGCCCGGACCTTGTTGCGCTGCAGATGCCCGATCATGTGCCAGCGCGGCGCCGTGAGGGACGCGGCGGTGGAATCCCACGCCCGCCGACCGATCCACTCGCGGATCATCGCGGCGCGCTTGATCAATTCCTGCACGCGGTTCTCGCCCAGGTCAGTCAGCCCGATTTCGACGAGAGCGCGGATCAGTTCGAGGCTGGCGTTCTTGGTGACCGCGACGAGCTTGACGCCGGAGGGTTCCCGCCGGGAGCGCGTGCAGGCGTCGGCGATGCGCTGCTCGATGCGCTTGACATTCTCGATGAGCTTTCGTCGTCTGCGATCCATCGCACGCCCCCGGTCTTCCCGACTCGTGGGTAATGTACCGCGCCCCGGGCGTGAAGACCAAGGAGGGGAACTGTGCTTTCAATACCAGCTACCGTCCCTATGGGGGAGGGCGAGGCTCCTGCCGAGCCGTTCTTGAAGAGCGGCGGCGTCTGCGAAGCCCCGGCTCGCCGGGAGGCTCGCCCTCCCGGATCCGCCCGCCAGACATGCGGAGACAGACCACTCCGGGTGCGCCTGTGATTTCCGGCGGTTGCCCGCCTACTTCCCGCCGCAACCCAGCAGACGCTCATAGGCTTTCGGCCGCACCAGGCGCAGGGCCGTGCCCACGCCGAACCGCAGGTGGAGGCGGGCGGGAAAGGTGTGAGGCATGAAACCAAGGGACTGCTTGAACTCCTCCAAGCTGGTGATATCGCTCTTGAGGGAGTAATGGGCCCGTCGCACGCCGGCGTCCCGGGCGGAGCAAAGCGCGGCGAAGATCAGCGCGTCGTTGGGGCGGTTCGGCATGCAGTCCGTGGCCGAGGCCAGGGTGTCGATGTACACCACATCGTCGATGGTGCGAAGGATCAGCCACCCGCAGAAATGCGATCGATCCGCCTTGGGCCACGCAGCCAACACGGTCGTTCCAGGCCAGTCCGCCAACTCTCGCCACGTGGATTGGAACTCGGCCGGCTCCATGGCACGATTCCAGCCCGTCCGCTGAACGTGGCTGTTCCACACCTTCAGCCCCCACTCACACACCGTGGCATCGGCGGGATCCACAACCTGCACCTCCAGTTCCCGCAGGCCCTTGCGCACGGCCCGGCGCTTGTTCTCCGCGATTGTCTCGAACCCATAGCAGCTCAGGTCAGGAATAACGTTCATGGCCACTGTGGAGTTGCCCCCGGCCCTGACCGGATACTGCCAGCCCAGGAGGAGCCGCCTGCGCAGCCCCCGGGGCGGCTTGGTGAATGTCTCGAAGAAGCTGACCGGCCAGGCGAAACCCGGCTTGACGCAGAACCACCACCGCCCGTCGTCGTCCATGAACGGCCGGCTGAAGCGCCGGTAGGGCGCCAAGCCGTTGAAATACCACCAGACCTCGTTGTGCCGCGCCTGCCGCGCATAACGGCAGTACTCGGTTGCGGAAGCACGGCGCAGTTGAAGTGAAGGCGGTTGTGCCCCGGGATCTGAAGTCATGGCTGCGGTGAAGGTCGCGGCTTTCCGCACACAAAGCAAAGCGCCCCGCCCAGGGGATGGGTCAGCAGTTCGGCGGCGCTGCGACAGACCACGTCCTCCGCCAGCTGACGGCTGGTGGCTACGCCCTCGATGGAAAAACCCGCCCCTTGCAGAATGCCCTGGGCCTCTTCCGCCCCGAACCAGTGCACGTACGGGCCGCGATCGATCAGCGCTCCCCAGTTGAAGCGATCCCCCATGCGCAGCCAGGGCAGATCGCGCATGCTGCGCCGCGATCGCCGCAGCCAGCGCAACAGTCGCAGGTACCGGATCATCGTGCCGTAGACCACGCTCCGGGAGCGGACCTCGAACGAGAGAAACGAGAACAGCGCCGTTCCGCCCGGCCGCAGGATCCGAAACGCCTCCCGCGCAGCCTTCACCGGCGCATCCTCGGCATCCAAGCAGGAGAGGATCTGCTGCAGGTAGATGACCTGATCGAACGAGTTGTTCGCATGTGTCAGGCGGGTTGCATCCTGCACTTCGAAGTTGATCGCGTGGGCGGTGTCCGCGCGCTTGGCCTGCTCGATGAATCCCGGGACGTAGTCGAAGCCGTGCAGGTCGGTAAACCCTGCCTGATGCAGAGCGAACAGGATGCGCCCTCCGCCCGTCCCCGCTTCCAGGGTCTTGGCGGTGGGGTTGAGGAACCGCCGCACGAGGTACTGCTCGTCAGGGTCGAGCCGGTCGCGCCCGATCCAGCGATGGAACTCGACGGTCGAGTAAACCTCCTTGTTATTCCGCACCGCGCCCCTTTTCAGCATTGGTCGGCCCGGTGGGCAGCTTAATCGGGGCTGATTGCCCCCGGCAAGGGCGTTCGCCTCCGGCACGAGAGGGGCTGATTCGAGTGATTCGCGGGCGGGCACGCACCGATATTAGCAGCGGATTTGCTGAAGTGCCAAGGGACACCGCATGAGCGAAGAACGAAAGTTGCGCGTAGGCGTGATCGGCTGCGGCCATTGGGGACCCAATCACATCCGCGTCTTCGAGGAACTGGACCGTTCGATGGTTTTAGCCTGCGCCGATCTGAACCGGCAGCGCTTAGCCCGCGTGCAGGACCGCTTCCCGCATGTGCGCACGACCACCCGCTATCGCGAGCTGCTGGACGATCCCGCCATCGACGCGATCGTCGTGGCCACCCCGACGGCCACACACTTCGAACTTACGGCCGATTGTCTGCGGGCCGGTAAGCACGTGCTCGTCGAGAAGCCTCTGTGCCTCGTCAGTCATGAGGCCCTGCAACTGAGCGACCTGGCCCATGCCCAGCGGCGGGTGCTGATGGTCGGTCACGTGTTCCTCTTCAACGGCGGGATCATCAAGCTTCGCGAGCTCATCGCCGCGGGCGAATTGGGGCAGGTTCGGTATCTCGATGCGGTCCGCACGAACTTAGGGCCTGTCCGCGGAGACGTGAACGCCCTGTACGACCTGGCCACGCACGACATCAGCATCTGCAATTATCTGCTGGCCTCGGCGCCCGTGGCCGTATCGGCGCTGGGCCGGTGTATTTCGCAGGAGACCATCGAGGACGTCGCCTTCGCCACGCTGCAGTATCCGGACGGAACGCTGGCCCACTTGCACGCGAGCTGGCTCAACCCCCGCAAAATGCGCACCCTGACCGCCGTGGGCTCATCGAAGATGGCCCACTGGGACGACGTCGATCCGCAGGACACCCTGCGCCTCTATGACAAAGGCCTCGACGAACCGCCGTACTACAACTCCTTCGGGGAGTTTCAATACCTCATCCGCAGCGCCGACGTGCACGTTCCCGCGATCAAGCGTACCGAGCCGCTCCTGCGGCAGGCCGAAGCCTTCACGTCCTGGGTTCTCGACGGACACCGCCGCGGTCCCGACGCCACCGACGGCTGGCGAGTGGTGGCCACCCTTGAGGCCGCCATGGAGTCCATGCGGAACAACGGTGCCATGGTGGACGTGGACCCCAATCCCCGAATCACTCCAACGCGAACGATGCCTCGTGCGGCGGTGCCCCTGCTGGGGCTGACAGGGGCCCATGCCGACCGTGAGGAGCAAGACACGAAAGCAGACCCCGTGATTGCCCGATAAACGGCCATGCTCATGGACCAGGCCACTTTCTGCACAACGAAACCTTCCAAGCCGGGGGCGGCGCCATCCCAGTTGCCACCCCGCGAGCCGTCAGTTTTCGTTCACTCCGCCGCAATCTGCGAGACCTCCGCTGTAGGCGACGGCACGCGGATCTGGGCCTTCGCTCACATCCTCGACGGCGCCGTCATCGGTCGCCACTGCAACATCGCGGGCCAGGTGTTCATCGAAGGCGGCGTGCACGTGGGCGACCGCGTCACCATCAAGAACGGGGCCATGCTCTTCAAAGGCGTCACCATCGAGGACGACGCCTTCATCGGGCCCGGCGTGGTCTTCACCAACGACCGCTTCCCGCGCAGTCCGCGGATGCCCGAGGCCGCCGATCGGTATGCCAGCGAGCGATCCTGGCTGACCACCACGACGGTGCGCCGCGGCGCCGCCATCGGAGCCGGGGCCGTCATCGTCCCTGGCGTCATCATCGGAGCCTACGCCACCGTGGGCGCCGGCGCCGTGGTGACCCACAACGTTCCCGAACACCGCTTGGTTGCAGGCAATCCGGCTCGCGACCTGGGCTGGGTGTGCTTGTGTGGCGCGCGACTCCCCGACTCATACTACTGCACCGCGTGTGGCCGCCGCTATCGGCTGCACGACGGAACCGTTCGCCGCGTGGAGTAGGCGTGTACAGAAACCGCCGTGTCATCGCCGTCATCCCCGCCCACAACGAGGCCGCCAAGATCGGCCGCGTCCTCACCCGGATTGACCGCGATTTGGTAGACCTCACGCTGGTCGTCGATGACGGCTCCACCGATGCCACCGCCGACTTCGCCCGCCGCCGCGGGGCCGAAGTCCTGTCGCTGCCCACCGTGGTCGGCGTTGGGGCCGCCCTTCGCGCGGGATTTGAATTCGCTCGCCAGCGGGCCTTCGACCTCATCGTCATCCTCGCCGGCAACAACAAGGACGACCCCGCGGAGATTCCCCGCCTGCTGAACCCCATCTGCGACGACACCGCGGATTTCGTGATCGGCTCGCGCTATCTTCCCGGCGGCAGCGCCGGCGGGGACATGCCCCTCTACCGCCGCCTCGCCACCCGCATGCACCCCTGGCTGATGGGCCGCTTCGCCCGCCAGCCCCTCACCGAAAGCACCAACGGCTTCCGCGCCTTCCGCACTGTCCTGCTTGCGGACCCGCGGATCAACCTCGACCAGCGATGGCTGGACAGCTACGGCCTGGAGGTCTATCTGCTCTGGAAGGTGCTCAAACTCGGCTACCGCCACGCCGAAGTCCCCTGCACCAAGACCTACCCCGCCCGCCGCCTGGGCATCACCAAGATGACCCCCATCATCGGATGGTGGAGCATCCTCCGCCCCGTCTTCTGGCTCGGCCTGGGCCTCCGCCGCTAGCCGCACTTCGGCGCGCCTGTCGGCGCAACGAGGCTCTATGGCTCAAGCTGCAAGGAGGTCGGCAGCGCACGCATGAACTGTACGCGCGCAGAGTTGCCTTGCTTCGCCATCTCGACATCCGCCAGCTTGGCCGTGAAGGAGCAGAAGGACTTTCGGGTCTCCTCGTCCAACTGCCTCAGGATCGCTGCCAGGTCCTCCATCTGCCGCACGGCCACATCAGGATTGAGCAGATCATCCCCGCACAGCTCAAGAAAGAGCGCGTACTCAATGACCGCGAGGAAGAATGGTTCAGCCTTCACGTATTACGCTTCCGATACTTCAGCTGCCTGGATGCGAAATCGGTTCAATGCAAACGCGCCCGCCCGCGATGATGTCCGCAGTTACGCGATGTCCTTCGAGCAAGGCCATGCCGACAAGTGGCGTGCCCGCGGTCTCCAAAACCGTGACATCGCGCACGATCCCGCCCCAATGGATCGATCCTACGAACTTCCGCAACGTCACGGTGTTTGCATCACCCAACTCCGCTTCAGCATAGCTGTGGAAGCTGAAGCCAAGCGATCTGATGATCTCCTGCGGAAAAGCGAGATAGCCGTTAAAGCCAGTGTCCATTACCGCGTTGACGAACTGAAAACCACCTTGACCTTGCGAGATGGGCGGGGAAGCGTTGCTTCGAGTTCGCTGGTGACTACGCCCTCACACGTCATCGGTTTTTCAGCACATGCCCGCCGAGCCGGAAGGCGGCAGGATGGCCGATCCGCAGCGTGAGCAAAGGAGCATGGGGGAAGCGAAGCCGCGCCCGCTTCGAGGCCGCCACGTCGTCACGGTCAACTTCGTATTCGCCGGTGTCCACGTTAAGGATGAGGAATTCACCTGGATGCGTTCGTTCAAGTTCCTCGCCCAAGCAACTCTCGTAGAGCGATCGCCCGCGCTTGACGATGTCCGCTGCTGGATTATGGCTGACCATCAAACGTCTCTCGGCGCTCGGTGAGCAGGCGAACGACAGTTAAACGATTATAGGTTCGCTAAGGCCAGCGTCCAGCGACCGGCTCGTGGCCATCTCCTCCAGCCACGGCAGGGTGATCGCGATGATCGCCGGATCGAACTGCCGCCCGGCGCCGTCGATGAGCTCGGCGCGAACGCGGTCGATGGAGTACGCCGGCTTGTAGGTCCGCGGAGAGAACATCGTGTCCAGAGCATCCGCCACGGCCAGGATCCGCGCCCCCAGGGGAATCTGCTCGCCCTTCAGCCCCGCCGGATAGCCGCGTCCGTCGTAGCGCTCGTGATGGTGCAGGATCAGCGGCAGCTCCGCCGCCAGGAAGGTCAGGTGCCCGAGGATCTCTACCGCGATCTGCGGGTGCCGCTTGATCGTGGTGAACTCCTCATCGGTCAGCGGACCCGGCTTGGTCAGGATGGCATCGGGCACGCCGATCTTGCCCACGTCGTGCAGCAACGCCGCCTGCCGCAGCGAAGCGAGCTGCCCCCCACACCAACCCATCCGCCGACCGATCCGCTCGGCATACGCGGCCACGTTCACCGAATGCGCCCGCGTGTACGAGTCCCGCGCGTCCACCGCCGCCACCAGCGCCCGAGTGGACTCCGCGTCCGTCCCAAGAAGCTGCTCGTAAGCCGCGCTGATCGAGTCCGGCAGGTGACCCAGCCGCCATCGCCCCGTGTTCTGGCGATCCGTGCGCGGCGTGCTGGTTGTCGAAGTGCGAATCATCCTCGTCGCCTCGTTTTGGCTGACCGACCCTTACCGCTATCGTCGCCCAAACCAGGGCACTTAACGTCCCTCCAGGTTCTCTGCGCGTTGGAAAAAACACGCGACACGATAACGGTGCCGAGTACGTTTGTGACATGACACGCGGACCCTATATCGCGACATGTCCATTGAGTGCCATGCGCATGACACCCGCCATATGGGGCGAGCCGATAAGGCCGTTTTTCCGGCCGGCTCGTGCGAGAATCCTTTCTCGCACCTCCAGCTTGCTTTCCCTCGCTGACCCATTAGCATCACGGTTATGGGCCAGCCCCTTTCACGTTCACGCTGCATCTGCCAAGTGGGCCTTGTCCTGTTCGTGTCCGCGGGCGGTTGCGCTTCACCGCGTCTGTCGCATCGCGACCAGGCGCAAATCCGCGAGATGCTCGAAGCCCAGGATCGCGCCTGGAACGAAGGCGACATCGAAGGCTTTATGGAGCCCTACTGGCACTCCCCCGACCTTACCTTCAGCTCAGGCGGCAAAGTCACCCGTGGCTGGCAGGACACGCTCAATCGTTACAAGACGAAATACCCCACCCGCAGTGACATGGGCCGCGTCTCCTTCACTGACCTGGAGATGATCCCCATCGCCCCCCGCGCCGCGCTGGTTCTGGGGCGCTGGCGCCTGGACCGCGAAAAACCCGTCGGCGGAAACTTCAGCCTCGTCCTCCGCAAAGAGGCCGGGCAATGGATCATCATCCACGATCACACGTCCACCGACGACAGTCCATAACTCCCCACCCCGTCCGATAGCGCTCCATTTCCCCCTCTCCCTCTTAGGGAGAGGGCCGGGGTGAGGGTCGACGCTCCCTCACTTGAGTGCACTCTAAATCAATCCACCATCGCCCGCGGTCGATGTGCAAAGGTGGGTTTTCGATTTCCACTGGAGCGAGTGCCATGTCCGACGAAATGAACGCCCGGATTGCTGAGGTCAAAGATCAACTCTTGCACTGGCAGCAGGCCAAGGCGGAGCTTCCCCGCGCCCGCGAGAAGCTCACCGAGGAAACTCACCGCCTTCATCGCCTCGAGGCCTGCATCGAAGAGCTGGAGCAGCAGATCCACGCCCTCGAGACCTTCTCTTTCACCAGCCTCGTCGAGTCTCTTACCGGCGGAAAGCAACGCAAGCTCGACGAGCGCCGCGCCGAGCTTGCGGAGTTCGAGCCTCAACTTCAGGAGGCGCTCACCGCCTTTCAAGAGGTGGAAAAGCAGGTCGCCGAATTGGAAGCCGCGGTGACCGAAGGTGCCGGCGCCGAGGCCGCGTTCCGCGCCGCCTGCCAGGAAAAAGAACGGGCTATCCTGTCCCGCGGTGACGAACAGTCGCAGAAGCTCGCCGCCGTCGTGCAGGAGTTCGAGGCCGTCAGTACCGTCCTCCGCGCCGCCCAGAAGGCCCAGGAGATCGGCCGCCAGCTCGGCAAGAACCTGGAGTCCCTCGACCGCGCCGTGCGCAACGCCAAGCACAACAAGCGTCTGGCCGGAAACAACATCGGGGCGATCGGCCGAGTGATGAACCAGGCGGTGGCGGGCATGGCCCCCAAGTCCGCCACCCAGCCGGTCGTGGACGGCCTGCGCCGCTTCGTCCGCGAACTGGGCGAGCTGCCGCTCTCCGACCACCACGACGACGTGGACCTGGCCCGCATCCGCGCCGAGCTGGAGGTCTTTCAGACCCGCCTCACCGCGGAGCTCGCCACGCTCATGAACTGGGAGGACATCCAGACCCTTCCCGTGCAGCAGCAGTTGCAGGTGGCCATGAGCCACCTCAAGGACTGGATCGCCGACCTCACCGCCCAGGCCGCCGCCGTCGAGCAGCAACGCAACGACCTCATCGAAACCGCCTGATGCAAAGGTGAGCCGCGGGCTTTAGCCCGCGCGGACATCGGATCCCGACCGCGCTGCCGGTTTCGTCTCGCGCGGCTTAAACGGTTCCCCCCCTCCCCGCGGGAGAGGGGCAGGGGTGAGGGCTATGGTCTTTTTTGACTTGTTGACTTTTTGACGTTTTGACTTTTCTGCGTTTCTGCGTTTCTGCGTTTCGCCCCTATACTCTTGTCGCATGAAGTGCACCCACGTGGCTCTGCAGGTCCGCGACCTTGCCCGCTCCGCCGCCTTCTACGCCCGCTACTGCCGTCTGCGGATCATTCATGAGCGCACGGAGAACGGTGTGCACGTGGCTTGGCTCGGCTGGGGCGAGGACCCGCCCAAGTTCGTGATCGTGCTGCTCGAGGAGCCCTACGTGCGTAACATCCAGCCGCCCTGGCAGCACATCGGCATGTCCGTGGACAGCCGCGGCGAAGTGGACGATGCCTTCGCGAAATCCCAGGCGGATGGGTTGTCGCCCACCTGGCCGCCCACCGACGGCGGACCGATCGTCGGCTACTTCTGCGGAGTCCCCGACCCCGACGGCAACCTCATCGAATTCTCCTTCGGCCAGCGCATCGGCTAACTACGAAAAGATCCCCTCTCCCCTCGGGAGAGGGGCAGGGGTGAGG
>SBAX01000011.1 GCA_005240095.1 Phycisphaera mikurensis | reverse complement strand
TACTCCTGCCAGAAACCGGAAACCCTTGATCCGGCAGGAGTTATCGTTCGTCGATCTTCAAATTCTTGAGCCCACCTTGCGCTGTACTGCTAAGTGCCCAAGCCTGTAGGCCGTGGGGCGGATACACCCCATCACTTTTCGTCCTGTTTTTCACGACTGCGGTGCTTGGCTCGCAGCAGCCGCGAGGTCGCCGACTCGTCGCCCTCCGCGGGCGGCGCCGGCTGAGCTGGGCCCCGAGGCTTGGGCTCCGCGGCCTTGGCCCCGCCCAGCGCATCGGCCAAGTCTGCCGGCGGCGATGCCGGGCGACCCTCCGCCGCGTCGAACTTTCGCCGAGCCACGTCACGCGAAACCTTCGGCTTTTCAACCACCACCCGCTCCGGCGGCTCCTCCGCCTGTGACGCCAGTCCTTCCCGAGCCCGCTCGCGGACGCCCTTGAGCTTGTCCAGTGCCACCGCGCTGCGCTCGCCCGTCTGCGACAGAGTCGCCGCCGTATGCGTGAGCCAGTCGATCATCGGGCCGATGTAGCGGAAGCGGATCGTCCAACCCACCAGCTCCGCAAACACAAACGCACCCAGCAATCCCCACCACGGACTGTAGCGCACGCCGAATCCAAAGAGCAGCACCACCAGCAGAATCACTTCAACTACGATCGACCACGCCAGCCAGCTCGCGAGCCGCCTTACCGACACGTCCAGCAGGAACGCCGGCAGCAGCAGCCACGCCAGTACCCACTCCCACGCCGAGCGCCGCGCCTCCGACGGAGGGAGGTCATGGCTGAACACCTCCGCCCGATCCGCCGGCATGTCCAGCCACCGCCCGCCGGTGATCGCCGCCACCTGGCGCATCAGCGCTTCGTTCGGCGCCAGATCGCGGTACTCCGGGGAGAACGGCGCCGACACCCCCGTCCGCAGCGTGCCCATCATCTTGCCCTGATCCAGGATCTGCACGTTGGCGAGATACTGTCCCGCACGCTCCACGTCGAACTCCGCCTCATAGTGCCCCGGACCCGTCTGCGCGAAGCGGATCGGCGTGGCCTGCCCGTCGGGCCCCAACACATTGGTCTTGAGTTGCAGGTTGTTCAGGAAGCTGGCGTCCTTGTCCAGGGCATCCACCGTGATCCGCGCCCGGCTCCCCTCGATCCGCGTGTGGGTGTCGAAGTTCGCAGGTGTGTCCTGCCGCATCGTCCAGCGCACCATCTGCGCCCAGAACTTGGCGAACTTCCCCCACTGCGTCCACTGCCCGCCCCACACCGGCCAGTACCCGCTGGTGAACGCCACCGTCTTGCCCAGCTCGCACTGCCAGTGGGCCAGCACCGGATCGTCACCGTCATCCGTCATCCGCACCAGCGGCGTCAGTACGTGCGGGCTCTGTTTCACCGAGGTCAGCACCAGGCCGCCCAGATTGGGAAACCCCTCGCGGCGCGTATCGATCCCGCTGAGTAATTCGCTCGAAGCGTGCAGCACGCGCGGCGTGAACGGCTCGTCAATGATCAGCGGCCGCCGCACGACCTGCGACTCCTTCACGAAAATCTGCGGAAGCTGCTTGGGATTCCGCGCCGCGTAGTACTTCCCCCCCGTCTTGTTGGCTACGTCCCGCAGGGTCTGCTCGATCACGTGCCCGCCCCACCCGATGCCGATGGTGCTCACCGTGATCTTCGCCTGCACATAGTCATTGATGAGCTTCTGCGACGGCCCGGCCGCATCCCCGTCGCTGAGGATGATCACGTGCTTCTGCGCCGCGTCCTTGCCCCGCCCGCTGGTCAGCTCCTTGTACGCCATCTCCATGGTGCTCGCGAAGCTGGGCATGTCTCCGATTTCCATGCGGTCGATCTTCGCCTTCACCGCCGCCTTGTTGCTGTTGATCGCCAGCGGCACCTCCCAGCTTTCTCCCCCCGGCGAGTACGTGTACGCCAGCACGCCGATGTAGTCCTGCGAGCTGACCGTATCCACGCTCTTCTTGGCCATCTCCTTGCCCCAGTAGTTGCCCCGGGGGATTTCGCAGCTATGCATGATGATGACCAGCGCTCCCCGCGGGATCACCTTTTTGTGCTTGATCTCGAAGGACACGGGCATGACCTCCTCGACCGGGCTGGAGATCCATCCGCCGGCGCCGAACGACTCCGGCCCGCCGAGCATGAGGAGCCCACCGCCCATGTCCCGCACGTACGCGGCCAGGTCCCGCTGCTGCTCATCGGTAAACGTCGCCGCCGGCACGTTGCACAGCATGATCGAGGAGTAACTCATCATCTGCAGCAGGCCGAACTCCCCCAGCTGATCCGTCGTTCGCACGGCCACCTGCACCTTCTCGCTGCGCAGCGCGTCCGCCAAGGCCTCATCGTGCGCCGGATCGGCGGTCACCAGCAGCACCGGACTGGACCCGGCCACGAATGAAAACGCGCTCGCATTGTTGTTCAGCGCCACCGTGTCCATGGCCGGGTCATCGGGCTCGAAGATGGCCTCGTAGGTCTGCGCCCCTGCTTCGTTCACTCCCAGCTTCAGCGACAAGGTGTTGCTCCCCGGATTCAGCTCCACCTGCGACGCCTCCGGCGACATCTCCACCAGCTTGCCGTTCTGATAGATCTGGACCTTCCCGGTCGTGCGGCGATGCGAATTGAGTTGCATCCGTAGGGTAATCTGCTCCCCCGGCTCGGCGTACGTCGGGGCCAGCATGCGCTCGAAAAAAACCTCGTTGCGATGCTCGTAGCGCAGCGGCACGACGTCGATGGGAATCCCGTCGGCCTTCGCCCGCCGGGCCTCGGTCAGCACGTCCCCCATGTTGTCGTTGCCGTCGGAGAGCAGCACCATCCGCTTGGCCGTGTCATGCGGGAACATGGCCATGGCCAGCCGAATCGCCGCCGACACGTCCGTGCGGTCCGTCCCCGACATCGCCGGCAACCGCCCCGGCGGAATGAAATATCCTCCGCGCATGGGGAGCTGTTGCAGGAACGGATTGCGGGCGAAATCGATCAGCCCCACGCGGTCCTCCGCGGGCATGCCCTTGCTCGCCTCTTGGACGAAATCCTCCTGCATGCGTTCGAGCGTCTGTGTGCTGTACGAGCGGTCCATCAGGAACAGCACGGTGAGGTCTTCGTTGCGCCGCACCCGTTCGATGCCCGCCAGGCAGCACGCCACCAGGATCACCAGCAGCGCCCGCAGGGCAATGGCCAGCACCCGCCGCGCGGGGTCAAGCCCCGCCAGGCTCCGCCCCGACACCGCCACCAGCGCCGGCACCAGCAGCACCAGCCACAGCCACGCCGGCTGCTCAAAGTCAAAAGGAAGCGCGACGGCCAGCAATGGGAATTGAACCACAGGCGTCTTTCTATGATCTTTTAACCACGCGCGGACCTTCGAGTGCAGCTAACGCTCTGCCGTAGCCTCCCCCCTTCACAAGGGGGGATTAAGGGGGGTTCGTGCTCACGGCTGCACAATCTGCACGCGGCTGTTGAGCGAGTCCACCACGTACACTCGCCCGCCCGGTCCGTACGTCGCTCCCCATGGGGCGAACAACTCGCCGAGCTTCCGCCCGCTGCGTCCCCACGTCCGCAGCGAGCGCCCGTCCTTGGAAAACCATTGCAACCGGTTCCCCTCGTATTCGCAAACCATCAGCTCTCCCTGCGGCGTCACGCAAAGATCGTAGGGATAGCGCATCTGCCCCGGCTCGCTGCCGAATTCCCCGAACGTGGCCAGGACCTCCCCCTCCAGCGAAAACCGCACGATGCGATGATTGCACGCATCCGCCACCCACAGGGTCTGCTCGCCGTCGATGTCCAGCCCGGTCGGCCGCGTCAGCCGCTTGCCCGCGATCGGCTCCACTACGAAGGCGCTCACAAACTCGAACTGCGGCGACCATTTGGTGATTCGATCGTTGAGCTGATACTCGCTCACGTAGATGAACCCCGCGGCATCGAAGGCCACATCCGTGGGAAGCTGGAACTGCCCGTCGCCCATGCCCTCGCTCCCGAACGACGCCAGCGTCTCCCCATCGCGGGTGAACACCATCACCCGGTGATAGTGTGTATCCGCCACGAAAATGCGCCCGTCGGGATGCACCGCGATCCCCACCGGCTTGCCGGTTTCGGTCTGCGGCATGCGCCAGAAGGTCTCGAACTGCCCCTCGGCGCTGAAGCGC
>SBAX01000293.1 GCA_005240095.1 Phycisphaera mikurensis | reverse complement strand
GGCTTCTGCCGCGACCGTTGCGGGCGGTGTTCGCCGTGAGTTGTGTGCGTCCGGGTGAGGATCAGGGTTCGAGGCCTTCAAAAACTGGTCCGCGGAGCCTGCCGTCGGCGGTCTCCTCGAAGAACCGCACGCGACAGCGGAGGCTGGTGGTGCGCCATGCGGCATCCCTGGATCCGTCCTTGGGCGGGTCAGCGAGGTGCGGAAGGGAGCTTAGTGATGATACCACCCACCGCGCTGGGCCGCGGAGAACGGGCCATGAGCGTTTAGGCAAGTTTGCGCTTGCTGACTTTCTTTTCCTCTTTCTTGATGCTCTTGGCCGGGGGCTTCTTCGGGGCTGCGGCGATGCTCTGCTTGAGGGCATCCATGAGGTTGATGACCTTCCCGACCTCCACCTCCTGGGCCACCACCGGCTCAGCGCCTTCAATCTTGGCCTTGATGATTTCCATGAGCGCGTCCTGATACCGGTCGTTGAACTGCGGCGGGTCAAACGGAGAGGTCATGCTGTCGATGAGCTGCTCGGCCAGTTGCAGCTGAGCCTTGTTGACTTCGCCGTTCTTGATGTCCTCGAAGTACCCCGCCGCCCCGCGCACCTCGGCCGCATAGCGGAGCGTGGTCAGTACGAACCCCCGGTCCTGCACGCGCAGGGCGACGATGTGCTCCCGCCCCGACATCACTACCCGCCCGATGGCGACGCGGTTCTTGCTCCGCATCGCCTCCCGAATGATTCGGAAGGCATCTTCGGCCACCGGACCGTCGGGAGCCATGTAGTAAGGATTGTCGAGGTAGAGCGGGTCCAGCTCCTCGGCCCCAATGAATTGCACCAGCTCGATGATCCGCGTCGTTTCGAGCCGGACCTTCTCCAGGTCCGCATCATCGATGATGACGTACTTTTCTTTCTCGTACTCGTACCCCTTGACGATGTCGGTGCGATCGACCGGCCCAAGCTCCGGCTCCACCATCTGCTGCTTGAGGCGGCGGTGCGTCTTCGCGTGCAGTTGATTGAAGGAGAGTTTGCTCGAAGACGATGTGGCGTTGTACAGCCGCACCGGCAGCGAGACCAGCGAACACCGTAGATGACCTGTCCAGGAAGCTCGCGGAGGCATCAGCTTTCTCCCGCTAGAGGTTCCACCTTATCGGCCAGTTGGACGGCCCGAGCCCAACCTGCGGACGCCTCCTGCCTCGCGCAGGAATCAGCATACCCCCGCGCAAGCGTGGTCGCAATCCGGAAGGCCATCTGCGTCGGTCGTTGGGTTCATGCACAAGATGCAGGAGTGGCGCGGGAAAGGGCCACAAGTTCAATGGCGGCTGCGGTGCTTCTCTTCAAGCAGCCGAAAGTCTGCCGGATCACCGACGAGCACGGTCTGCGCCATCGAAAGGAAGAGCCCAGTTCCTACCACGCCCGGGATGGCACGGATATCCGCCTCGAGCTGTGGAGCATCGGCGATAGGCCCGACCTGGCAGTCGAGGATATGGTTGCCGTTGTCGGTCACGAACAGCCGACCGTCGCGGTGGAACGGCGTCGCCGGGCATCCCAAGTCGGCCAGTCGCCGCTCGCAAAGAGGAAGGGCAAACGGGACGACCTCCACGGGCAGCTTGCCTCGAGTGCCTAGGCGTGGCACAAGCTTCTCCGTGCCGACCAGAATGACGAGGGCCCGCGAGGACGCCGCCACGATCTTTTCGCGCACCAGGGCGCGCCCATAGCCTTTGATCAGATCAAGGTTCGGATCGACCTCGTCGGCCCCGTCCACGGTCAGGTCCAGTATTCCGGCTTCGCCCAGGGTGATGAGCGGAACCCCTTCCCGCCGCGCCGCTTCCGCGGTCTTCTCCGACGTGGCCACCCCTTGGACGCGCAGCCCACTGGCGCGAACCCTCGCGCCGAGAGCTGCTACGAAAGCCTCGGCCGCCCGCCCGGAGCCCAGCCCGATGCGAGCATCATCGGTTACCAGCTCCAGGGCCCGCTCAACGATCGTCATCGAAGACACCGCGTGCTGGCTGCGATGGCAATTACTCCCATTCGATCGTCGCCGGAGGTTTGGAGGAGACGTCATAGACGACGCGATTGATGCCTCTGACCTCGTTGATGATGCGGTTGGAAACGCGCCCCAGCAGCTCGTAATCAATGTGCACCCAATCGGCGGTCATGAAGTCCGTCGTCTCGACCAAGCGGATGGCGATGACGTGCTGATCGCCGTAGCTTCGCCCATCTCCCATGACTCCAACAGTGCTCACCGGGGCCAGCACCACAAACGCCTGGGCTATCTTGTTGTACCAGCCGGCGGCGCGGATCTCCTCGATCAGAATGTCATCCGCGGCGCGGACCAAGGCCAGTCGAGCACGCGTTACCGGCCCGATGATTCTCACGGCCAGTCCAGGTCCCGGGAATGGATGCCGCCAGACGATTTCCTCCGGCAGGCCCAGATGTTCGCCTACCCTGCGCACCTCGTCTTTGAAAAGGTCGCGAAGCGGCTCCACCAGCTCAAAGCCCAACTCCGCCGGTAGCCCTCCCACGTTGTGATGCAGCTTGATGTTGGCCGCCTGCCCGCCCACGCTGTGGCCGGACTCGATGACGTCGGGATAGAGCGTGCCTTGGCACAGAAAGCGTGCGTCCTTGAATTGCTTGGCTTCCGCCCTGAAGACTTCGATGAACTCGTGACCGATGATGCGCCGCTTGTCCTGTGGATCGGCCACGCCCTCCAGGCGCTTCAGGAAGCGATCGGAGGCATCCACTACGCGAAGATCGATCTTGAAGTGACGCCGGAACGTGGACTCGACCATGTCCGCCTCGCCGGTGCGCATCAGCCCGTTGTCCACGAAAATGCACGTCAGTCGATCGCCGATGGCTTCGTGTACCAGCGCCGCGGCGACGCTGCTGTCCACACCGCCCGACAGCCCGCAGATCACCCGCGCGGTCGGCCCCACTCGGATGCGGATGGCCTCCACGCTGTCCTTGATCACGTTGCCGATCTGCCAATCTCCCTTGCAGCCGCAGATCTCGTAGAGGAAGTTGCGGATGATCTGTCCGCCGCACGGCGTGTGCGTGACCTCGGGGTGAAACTGCACGCCGTAGATCGGGCGGCTGCGATGCTTCACCGCGGCGATGGGGCAGTTGGGGGTCTGCGCCAGGGAGAGGAAATCGCTGGAGATTTCCTTGACTACGTCGCCATGGCTCATCCACACGGTGGTCCGCTCCGGCACGTGGGCGAGCAGCGTGTCCTGCCGGATAACGTCCAGATGTGCTCGCCCGAACTCCCGGGCCGCCCCGGGCTTGACCTTGCCGCCGAGCATGTCGCACGCCAGTTGCAGGCCGTAGCAGATGCCCAGAATCGGCAGGCCCGTCTCCAGCACTTCCTTGCGGCATTTGGGAGCGTTGGAGTCGTACACGCTGGCCGGGCCGCCGGAGAAGATCAGACCTACGGCGTTGGTCGCGCGAAGCTCCTCGGCGCTCACGTCAGGTCGCACGATCACGCTGTGGACCTGATTCTCGCGCACGCGCCGGGCGATGAGTTGAGCGTACTGCCCGCCGAAATCGAGTATGACGATGGTCGCCGGATTCATGATGCTCCGTCAAAAGTGCATGTTCAGTTGCAGGAAAAGCCGCTCATAAAGCCAGTCCAGACCATACCACCAACCGGCCGCCGAACCCAGTGCGATCGCCGGAGCGACAAGCAGAAAAAAACCCATCACCCGCGTGCGGGTCGCGTGGGGAGCGGTAGCGCCCAGCCGGATGAGCCAGATCCACCAGAAGATCGCGGAAAAAGCTACGATCGTGCCTGCGAGCATGGCCACAGTCCGATCCGTGGGGGCCCAGGACCATCGCGATACCTGTCCCACGAACGCGAAGGGACGCAGGATACAGAGCCAGGCGCCAATCAGGGCAGGCACGGACCACGCGGTCGAGTACAGCACGGCCGCGCTCATCCGCTGCTCGCCGCGATAGGACCGGCGGTGGGCCAAGCCGATCCCCAGGCCCAAAACATGGCGTACGATCCAGAGAAGTAGGAGGCCGCTGATGCCGGCGATCACCGCGCCGATCATCGCCTGCGCTGGGTTCCACCACAGGTCTGCCGGGCTGTCGGCCGGGAAGCCCGGCGGCAGAGGCTTGGTCACCCCTGCGGCGTGGAGCCACCCGCGACCCAGCGGCTTGACAGGCGCGCCCGCCTGCATCTCTGCCAGCCCGCGAATCCACTTCCAGCCGACGCGGGTTCCCTGAAAAATCGCCAATCCAAGGGCGATCCACAGCGAAGTGTGCAAGGCGAAGGTTCGCGCCGCGGCGGAAGAACGCATCAGGGCCAGATGCTTGAGCCGCTCGTTGGGGGCCGTCCAAACCCAGCGGCACATCCTCCACCAGCCGGGTTCCCCCTCGCTGTAGGATTTGGCGTAAGGCGTGACGTCGGTGCCCGTCACCCGCTCGTCACCGCCCGGCCCGAAGGAGAACCGGCACAGCGGACACCGCGAAGCGCCGGGCGGGTCAATGCGCTGACCACATGCCGGGCAGCGCATCACAGTCACATTGGCCTGTGCTGGTGCGGTCATCCTCCTTCGGCGGCCTGCTCGTCATCCGCGGCCGACTCGGCATCTGGCGGGCAGGGCTCGGCATCATGATCATAGCCCAAAGCTTGGCGGCTCAATCGCCCGTCGCTGCACATGACCGTCCACGGCGGTGTGACCACGGCACTTACCGGAAAGGCGATGCCGTTGAGCAGGAAGCGGCCCCGCCAGTAGAAGATCTGCAGGTAGTCCTCGCCGGTCCAGGCGAACTGACCGTCCTCGCTGCCCTTGTCCTCGAATGGATCTTCAAAATAGAGGGGTCCATGAGTCACCGTGCCGGACTCGGCATGCCGCTCCGTGGGCTCATGCCCCCGCTCGCGAAGGGCCGCCGCCAATCCCGATCCCCGCACTCCGTTCACTGATCCCGTCGTGGTGTCCACTGGATGAACGACGAATTCGTCGTGAAACGGGCAGACCATGAGACTGCACCCGCCGAGGAAGAACGCGATCGTCGCGAGGGCGATTCCGCCCGCAGGGAACCGTCGATTGTCGATTGTCGACTGTCGATTGAGCCACATAGAGATTCTTGAATCCTTGCGCCGTGCAAGACGGGGCGCCATCCCTTCGTCGCTCCGTCGCTTCGTCGCTTCGTCGCTACTCATTTCGATACTCGAACGCATAATTCGGCGACTCCTTGGTAATGACGACGTCGTGTGGGTGCGACTCGACGACTCCGGCCGTGGTTACGCGGACAAAGGTCGCCTCGCGCCGCAGCTCTTCGACGGTCTGGGTGCCGCAGTAGCCCATCCCCGCGCGGAGCCCGCCCACGAGCTGATACACAAAGTCGGCCAGCGGTCCTCGGAAGGGGACCCGGCCTTCCACCCCCTCGGGAACGAGTTTGCCCCGGCCCACGGACGAGGACTGACCGTAACGCTCCGCGGAGCCCTTGACCATTGCCCCGAGCGAGCCCATGCCCCGGTATTCCTTGAACCGCCGCCCTTTCCACGTGACCGTTTCGCCGGGCGACTCTTCTAAACCCGCAAACAACGACCCGATCATCACGCAGTGTGCCCCGCCCGCCAGTGCCTTGGTGATGTCACCGGAGTGGCGAACGCCGCCATCGGCAATGATCGGCACGCCCGCCGGCTCCGCCACAGAGGCCACATCCATGATCGCCGTAAGCTGCGGCACGCCCACTCCTGAGACCACGCGGGTGGTGCAGATGCTCCCCGGGCCGATGCCCACCTTGAGGGCGTCGGCGCCCGCGTCGATCAGGTCTCGCGCTGCCGCCGCCGTGGCGATATTCCCGGCGATGATCTGGATATTGTGCCGCTGGCGAAGCTCGCGAACCGTAGCCATGACGTTATCGCTGTGCCCGTGGGCGGTATCCACCACGATCACGTCCACATCGTTTTTGATCAACGCAGCCACGCGATCGTACTCGTGCACGCCCACGGCCGCCCCGACTCGCAGCCGCCCCCGGGCGTCCTTGCAGCTTCCCGGGTAGTGCCGGCTGCGTTCGATATCCCGCATGGTGATAAGGCCCGCCAGGCGGTTGCCCTTGTCCACCAGCAGAAGCTTTTCGACCTTGGCCCGGTTGAGGATCTTGGAGGCCTCTTCCAGATTGGTGTCCGGCGGACCGGTGACGAGGTTCCGGGAGGTCATCACGTCGCGGATGCGCAGATCCCCCCGGTCCAGGAACTTCATATCCCGGCTGGTGATGATGCCCACCAGCTTTCCGCCGTCCTCGACGATGGGCACCCCGGAGATATTGTGGAGGGACATGATCTCTTTGGCCCGCGAAACAGGGGCATCCGGCCCGAGGGTCACCGGATCGAGAATCACGCCGCTCTCGGAGCGCTTGACCTTGTGAACTTCGCGTGACTGGGCCTCGATGGACAGGTTCTTGTGGATGATCCCGATGCCGCCTTCCTGGGCCAGGGCAATGGCCAGACGCGACTCCGTGACCGTGTCCATCGCCGCCGAAACCAGCGGAATGTTCAGGCGGATGGTCCTCGTAAGCTGGGTAGACACGTCGATCTGATCGGGAAGCACCGCAGAGCGCCGCGGAGTGATCAGTACATCGTCGAAGGCGAGCGCATCGGGAATGGCTGTCGTTCTGGGTGTACGAGGAGTCGTGTCACCGGCAGCCATCGGCTGGGTACCTTTCGGTCTTGCAACACCCGCAAGTACCTGGAGTTCTCTTTATGGGACGGCTCGACGTTCGTCAAGGGGGACAAAAACCGACAAGTGGCCTCGGGCATACAATAAAAGATGCTACGACTCGCCTGCATTTCGTGTCTCAGCGTGTCGCTCCTCACGGTGGGCGCGTGCAGTACCGCTCGTCCAGTGAAAAGTGCGACAACCGGCGCCGACCCCGCGGATGTGGCAGAGGCGCTCGTGGCTGAACCCTCACCGCAGGCTGCCGCGACCGCCCAGGAAGTCGAGGAGGTTTCCGCCGGGCCAGTTCGGCGCATCTATTCACAGGTCAGCCAGAACAGGTCCAGGGCAAAGACCGCCGAATTCGTTCAGGTCGATTCTCGGGAAGGGCGACTGGCCGGCACGCTGCTAGACCGCGCGGAACTGCCCGTCTCGCAATACATGGACCTCCACAGCGGGCGTCCCAACCGACCGAAGCTCAACTGGTCGAAAGTCCGTCGTGCGGAGGCATTCTTCATTGAGTTCAATCCTCCCATGGAGGAGTGGCCCAGCCTCAGCGGTTCAGGTCAGGCCGTCGCGCAACAGGCGACGCTGACGGCCTGTGGTTCCGACGGCGTGCCCTTCACCAGCGGCAGCGCTCAGCGCCGCGTCTGGCATGACGGAACTGAGACCATCGAGACCTCCGCGGGCACCTTCAAGGATTGCACACGCCTCCGCGCCGAAACCGAGTTGCGCTTCGGCCGCTGGGCCACCATCCAAGTCGAGGAGACCGCTTGGCTTTCCCCGCAAGCCGGCGTGGTTCGCCGCACGGAGCATCTCCATGGGCGCGCCGTGGTCATCCTGCGGTTCAACTCCACGTATCGCTATGACCTGAAGTCCTTCGAGCCCGCCTCCGAGGCTCGCTTGGTCAGCGACGTGAAAAGACAGCCTGCGGCTCCAGGGGGGGCAGAAACTCCTGAGGAGATCTCCCCCAACAGCCGGCATGGAGCACCCCAGGTCCGTTCCGATCAATCCGATTGGCCCAGTTGGCAGTTTGCCAGCCGCTGGGCGCGCCTCGCCATCCACATCGAGCGAAGCCGCGCTGGCCCGCGCGTCGCCGGCCTCGCCGTGGATTACGCCGGAGGTGGCGAGTAGTCGTCTTAGCTTCCCCGGGAGTGCCCAGTTTAAGCGCAAAACCACGCTTGCGCCCAAGGGACCCTGAATCCAAGGGCGCTATACCTGTCTGATCACACGCAAGCTAACGCTGGGCGGCCGCTCCTAGATGGCGCACGCGCAGCACTTGCACGAGCCGATATTGCAGATGCAGTATTCCCGCGGGCAATCCAAGCACTTCCGCGGACACGTGCATGAATTCGCCGTGGCGGTGCTCGATGAAACCAGTGCCGCGCCCCCATAGAGCATGACGGCCAGCAGCAAACCACCAAATACCTTCGAGAGAATCGCTCGCATCGTCTTCCTCCTTCTGTTAACTTCGACGCAACTGGACAGGCCCGACCTTGCGGCAAGCGTGTACCGCAAACCGGCGTTGCTGTCAAGAGGATTCGCCCGGAACCCATGGCCGACGTTGGCAACACCTCACTAAGCAAAGGGCGGGGCGGCTCTCGGTTGTTTACCGGTCTTCTCGTCGTGGCCTGTGCAGGTCTCTCCCTAGAAGTGGTCTTGCTGGCACGCACCAACCGTGAGTTGCGTAATCAACTCGCTGCCGAGCGGGCTAAGCCCACAGATTGGCAGGTACAACCCAGAGAGCGTTTCGACAGCTTCTCGCTGATCGATCAGATCGGCTCCACGATCGAGGTGACCTTCGGAGTCGGAAAGCCCGCCTCCATCCTGCTGTTCTTTGCTGACGGGTGCGAAGCGTGTGAGCGCATTTACCCCACTTGGATGGAGCTGTTTGCCGAGCCGGGCTCGGGGGCGGCTCGCGTTTTCGCGATTCAGGTGGACGAACCGGGGAATGCTGCCGTCGCGCATAACACCCTGGCCCTTCCAGTCTTCAAAGTGCCGGAACACGACTTTAGTGCCATTCAGAAGGTTCTCAGCGTCCCCGCGACGCTGATCGTGGACGCGGAAGGGGTCGTGCAGCGCGTGTGGAGAGGCGATCTGTCCGATGCCGCGATCGGCGAGCTTCAGACGGTGTGGACGACCGGCCTTAGTCCTTGAGACGGAGTAGACGACCTTGCGAACACCTCTGATTGCCGGCAATTGGAAGATGCACAAGACGCTTCCGGAAGCGCGGGAGCTGGTGGGGGCCATCCGCACGGGGATAGAACAGCTGCCCGATGGGCGGGTCGATGTGGTCATTTGTCCTCCGTACCAGCTACTCTTCCCCATGGCCAAGGCTATAGCGGGCTCGCGCATCATGATGGGCGCCCAGAACGCCCATTTCGAGTCGCAAGGCGCTTTCACCGGCGAAGTCTCCGTGCCCATGCTCAAGGACACCGGCTGCACCCACGTGATCATCGGCCACAGCGAACGCCGCCAACTCTTCGGCGAGGACAATGCCCTGCTGGCCAAGAAGGTTCGCGCCGTCGTCAACGCCGGTCTGACCGCCATCTACTGCGTCGGAGAAACCCTCGAAGAGCGCGAGCGGAACGAAACGCAGCAGGTCGTGGACCGCCAAATCCGGGAAGTTCTCGCCCGCGAAATTGCCCCCGAACGGCTCGTCATCGCCTACGAGCCGGTCTGGGCCATCGGCACGGGGCGCACGGCCACTCCCAGCCAGGCTCAAGAGGTTCACGCCTTCGTCCGGGGGAAGCTACAGGGGATCTACGACCAGCGGGCCGCGGACTCCGTCCGCATCCTCTACGGCGGAAGTGTCAAGCCGGGCAATGCGGGCGAATTGCTGGCCCAGCCGGACATCGACGGGGCGTTGGTAGGGGGGGCCTGCCTCGTGGCCGCCGACTTCCTGGCCATCATCCGGGCCGTCTTCCACTAGAGAATCCAGGCGCCGGCCACGGTTGGCAAGGGGCCGGGATTCGCCTACACTCCGGGGTTCTGTTGAGAATAGGGCCTACGCCCTCTGGAACGATCCTAAGAGACGAACAAGACCTATGTACACACACGGTGCGACGAACCTGTTGGCGGCGCTCTCCTGGGGCCAGTGGCTCCTGGCGGTGCTGCTCATCCTCGTTTGTTTCCTGCTCATGATCGTGATCCTGCTCCAAAAGGGGCGCGGCGGTGGGCTTGCCGGCGCCTTCGGCGGGGCGGGCGGAATGAGCGCCTTCGGAGCCAAAACCGGTGATGTCTTTACGTGGATCACCGTCATCATGGCCGGTGTCTTCGTCTTGCTCACGGTGGTGGCCAACTTCGCCTTCGATCAGAGCATGCGTCCCAAGACGCCTCCAGTGGCGGAGTCCGTGATTCCCATCGAGGGGGTGGAAGGTGTTGAAGGCGCTTCCCAGGGGCAACCGCTGAAATTCGAACTGGGGACCACTGACCCGGTGACGGGCGAGAAGAAGATCATTCCCATCACCGCCGGCGAGAAAGTTCCCATCCAGCCCGCGGCCCCGGCGCCAACGCCCCCGCCGCCTCCGCCGACGGAACAGGCCAAGCCGGCCGCGGAGCCTGCAACGCCTCCGGCCCAGACGCCGCCAAAGGAAGAGCAAAAGCCGCCGACTCCATGATTCACTCC
>SBAX01000259.1 GCA_005240095.1 Phycisphaera mikurensis | reverse complement strand
GGGGCAATCGTCCGCCGCCACCCCCACCAGCGGACGATTGCCCCAACGATGCCAGCAAGACCGAGCCGGGTGTTTGTGGATGCGGAGTGCCGGACCTTGACACCGACGCGGACGCAACCATGGACTGCCTTGACCAGTGCCCCAATGACCCTGCGAAGATCGCCCCCGGCACCTGCGGCTGCGGCGTCGCAGAGCCGCTGCCCGGCGCTTGCGGGTGCGGCACATCCGGCGGCGACGCGGACGGTGACGGAGTCTCCGACTGCGCCGACGGATGTCCCAACGATCCGGCCAAGACCGCCCCTGGCACGTGCGGCTGCGGAGTACCCGACAACGACAGCGACGGCGACGGTGTGAAGAACTGCCTCGATGGTTGTCCCAATGATGGCTCGAAGACTACTCCGGGTATGTGCGGATGCGGCGTGCCCGACACGGACTCCGATGGCGACGGAGTGAAGAACTGCGCCGACGGGTGCCCCAATGATCCTGCGAAGACCCTTCCCGGTGTCTGCGGCTGTGGTGTTCCCGATACCGACAGCGACGGCGATGGCGTGAAGAACTGCGCCGACGGCTGTCCCAACGACCCGGCCAAGACCCAGCCTGGTGTCTGTGGTTGTGGCGTCCCTGACACCGACAGCGATGGCGATGGGGCCAGGAACTGTGTTGATGGCTGTCCCAACGACGCCGCCAAGACCACGCCGGGCGTGTGCGGGTGCGGCGTGGCGGAGACGGATCGCGATGGCGACACCACGCCGGACTGCGCCGATGGTTGCCCGGACGATCCGACGACGACCAACCCCGCCTTCTGCATCGATCCTTCGGCGACTCGGGATACCGATTGGGAACTCTATATGATGCGGCTGGTGAATCGGGCGCGGCGCGACCCCAGAGGTGAGGCGGCGCGGATCGGCTCCAGCACAACCGACAGCAGCGCTCCCGTGCCGCCGCTGGCCTTCGATGCCCTCGTGGCCGCAGCCGCCAACAACCACGACGACTGGATGCATGACAATTTCGGCAGCATCAGCTCCGGGCGGACACCCGATTCGTTCACCCACTACGAGACGCTTGACGGTCTCTCCACGGGCACGCCTGCCACAGGCACGCCCAGTTTCACCGGCTATCGCGTGGGCGACAGACTGGTCTATGCGGGTTATCTCTGGAGCAACTACGGCGAAAACATCCAGACCAATTATTCATCTGCGGACATTCCCATCACCAAGAGCCGCATCGACACGGCCCACCTGGGGTGGTGGAACAGCTCCGGCCATCGCGCCAACATGCTGACCGCGTCCTTCACCGCCTTCGGCTTCCACGTCGAGACGCGAACCTTCACTCCGCCGCGCGGCGGACTCAACGCCCCGTTCGATAACCTCATGTACGCCACGCAAGTGTTCGGCCGCCCGCAGGCCACACCGCGGAATTACGTCCTCGGGCTCCTCTATATCGATCGCGACGGAGATAACGCCTGGACGCCACGACCCGTGGGCGACGCCCTTCGCGAGGGCCTGGCGGACGTGGACTTCGACGTGTTCCTCGCCGGGACTGCGACCTTCGTCACGGCAGGCACCACCTTGGGTCACGGGGCTGTCTCCATTCGCGTGGCCGATGGCAACTACGATCTGCTGTTCACCGACCCGCGGATCAGCGGCGGGCAGTTGCTCATTGAGGACATCACCGTCGCCGGCGCCAACATCGACCTCGGCGACTTCGAAGTCGGACCGTAGGAGCCCCGTGCAGTTAGGAGATTGTTTGCGGGGTGCCGCGCAGCTGGCACCCCGCGTCAGTCTTAGCGCAGACACAGCGTCAGCCCATAATATTTTTTGTTTCGGGCTGGACTTCCATGGATTATTGGCCTACGGTGTAATAGGACGCTTCGAGGCCGTCACACAAGTCAATAGGTTTGGCTGGAGAGGAACGCAACGTGCTGGGCGGGGTTCCGCCCAAGCAACCCCGAAGGTGTGTGATGTAGGCACACGCGCGGAGGGGACTGGGCGGTTGTTTTGCGCGTTGCGGACCTGAAGGTGACACGGCCTATCCTCCGCGGGATACGGGATAGGCCGTGCCGCAATTGTATATATCTATGACTTCACCAAAGCGCCTTACGCCGGTGGCTGCGGCTTCATGGCCGCAACCATGCGGGCGATGGATTGGAAGGGCACGTGGATATCCACGCGCGCCGGCTCCGCGGACAGAGTTAGGGATATGGCGATAGGGGCGCCCGGAGGCATGGGCTCGGCCTTGGGGGCACCCATCATCTGGCCCATCAGCGGTAGGATCCCGGAGGGTTCCAGCAGCACGATGGCGTTGCGTTTGGCAGGCAGCGCCGCGATGGCGTCCACGACCTGCTTGTTGGCAATCAGCGGTTTCTCCACCTTCGCGCCGAAGACTCGCTTGGCATCCTCCTCGATGCCCATGCAGTAGCGCACTTTCCCGCCGGCGATCCCCACGTAGAAACGTGTGTTCTCTCCCATCATCTGTGCCGCCTGGGCGGCCGTGGGGTTGCTCGTGTCGAACTTGATCGCGAACTGATCGACGCTCACGTCGCCGATCTTGATCGCGGGCAGCGTCTCGTACGTCGCCCCGCCGCTGAAGTTCTTCATCACTGGATTGGCCGTGGTAATGCTCTTCTTCGTGAGCTCCAGGATGCCGGGGGAATCGGCGCCGATGTAATCGCCGCTTGCGCGCATGCCATTGGAGGTGAACGCAAACAGGGCATTGCTGCCTTCAACTTTGCGATATAGATCACGAGAGACCTGGAAAGCGGCCTTGGCGGCCTCGGCCTTGGCTGGGTCAGCCGGGGCGGCGCCCGGGGCTCCCGGCGCAGCCATCGCCGCAGACATCTGCTCGAAGAGGTAGTCGTAGAAGGGCGACTCCGTCCCCGGTACGTGGAAGCCCACGGCCGCGAGGTAGGGCTGTTCAGGCAGATCGGCCAGCAGCGGCACAGAGGCCGGCTTCTGCCGGGAAAGATAACTCTTGATCGTTCCTTCCTTGAACCCGGTTGCCAGAGTGATCGTGCCCGTGGCCTCGCCCACGCCGATGGCGATATCCAAGTATGCCACCTGTTCGACGAAGCTCTTTGCGGCGTCAATGAGCGCCACGACCGCCGCAGTGAGCCCCGCCGGATCGCCGCCTGATGACGCCGCCATCATGCCCAGCATGGGCGCCATCTGTGAAGCCTGCATCAAGCCCATCTGGGCCATGGGGCGAATGGGGTCGAAGTTAATGTGAATCAGGGCGTCGCGGTCCTTGAAGAACTCCGCTTGCGTCTTGAGCTCCTCGGCCAGCGTCTTGCCCTCTCTGAGCGCCGCGTTCAGCGTATTGGCGTCGGTGGCCGCGGCTACGTAGGCACCCTTCGCCTTCGCATAGACCGTTGTCCCTTCGAACGGGATGTTCCAAACGCCGTTTTCTTCCTTGGCTTCGGCAACCGTCTTGACCTTAACCGCGAAGTCCGCCACGGAGGCCCAGAGGACCGGCTCGCCGCCGCCGGCAATGTTGGCTTGGGTCATTCCCACCGGCTTGGTGAAGTCGATCCACGCGGCGATGGGTAGATCATCCTTGATGTCATTGAGCATCCCACCGTAGTGGGCATCGGGCGAAATGGTCCTGACTGCCGCCCCGAGGGACTTGTCGAACTTCTCCATGTTGACGATCACCGCCGACATGGCGGCATCGGCCGGCATCACCTTCAGCAGCGGCTCGACATCCACCGGCGCCGCGCTCACGCCGAGCGGATAGAACGCTACGCACAACAACAAGGCCGCAAGCAACCACCTTCGTGCCGTCATCTCAAGGCTCCTTAAGCGTTCGGCGGTCGTGCCGCCGGCTACGCTGCACTCATGCGTTCCCCTGATCCCCGGCGGGAGAGAGGTCGACTTGAGGTCCGCAGCAACCCTGTCGGCCACGCCGCCGACTCCGCCGCGAACTTAGACCAAACCAAATAGCCTACTAGGGCACGTGTGCTTTGCAAAGAACTCGCGCTGCCGGGCGTTCTGCGAAACACAGAAACCTACAAGCCCTGCCAGGAGCACGCGCTGTAGTGAGCGAATTCGAGGCTGGCTAGCTGACGCCAAAAGGCTGGTGTGTCGCCGCGGGGGGACGAGACGTAAGTTATTGTCACTGCGTAGCTTATGCGACGGCTACGGGTTCTATTCGGCGACGCGCGGCAGGGTGACGGTGAAGGTGGAGCCCCGGTTGACCTCGGAGGTTGCGGAGATCGTCGCCCCGATCACTTGGGCCAGCCCGTGGGCAATGGCCAGCCCCAATCCGCTCAATGCGCCTACTCCCGCAATGTCCGCCGGCTTCGTCGTCCAGAAGGGTTCGAAAATCCGGCTGAGGGCTTCCTTGTCGAGCCCGCGCCCTGTGTCTGACACCGACACCACCACCGAGTTATCGGTAAGGGAGACGTCGATGCGCAGTGCGCCTCCGCGGGGCATGGCTTCGACGGCGTTCTGGATGATGTTGCGCAGGATAGTCGTCAATTGCACCCGCGGCACAGGCACAACCGGCAGCTTGGGCAGGTTCAGGGTGAACTCGATGCCCCGCCCCCGGATGGCCCGCTCCACATCCTCGACCAAGTCGTTGATCAATTCGGTGAGATCAGAAAGGTCGTCCGTCCGCGGCCCGCCCTCGGCGAACGCAAGCAAGCCATTCACCAATGCCGAAGCGCGAATCAGTGCCCGGTTGGTCTGACCAAGGACGCGTTTCACAATCACGGGGTCGGTGCTCGCCGCCGCGTAGTCGATGCTGGTGACGATTCCGCCGAGAATGTTGTTGAAATGGTGGGCAATGGCCCCGGCCATCTCCCCCAGCGCCGCCATCTTCTGACTCTCGTGCAATTCGGCCTGCAGGTGAATCCGCCGGGTGATGTCCCGCACGCAGATCGAGGCACCGATCCTGTCTCCCTGGTGCGTAACCACGGGGGTGATGGTTCCGGAGAGCTCCAGGGCTTTACCGGTCGCGTCGCGGTAGTGGAACTCCACCTCGCTGGACTCGCCCGCATCGATCGCCCGGCGGAGCATCCGCTCGGCGGCCACGCGGCGATCATGCGGGAGTACCGAGACCACCGGCGTTCCGATCATCTGCTCCGCCGATGCTCCGAACACCCGCCCCGCAGCGGTATTCCAGGTGCGGATACGCAGGGTCAGATCGGTGGAGATCAGCGCCATCCCCATCTGCTCGCAGAGCTGGCGAAAGTAGTCCTCGCTGATCTGAATGGCCTGAACTGTCGAAGTATCGGTCTGCACAGTTTACCGCCGTGGCCGCACGCTGGCGGACTGAAAAGGCTGTGGGGTGATGAACAGCAGCGTTTCGTAGCGCTGCCCTCCGTCGCTGCGGGTCAGGAACCGGCTGCCCACGATGTATTCATTCTCCGCCCGCTCACTTGGCCCGACGACGAGGAATTCTCCCTCCCCCACGGTGACCGTCCCCGATGCGCCGTCGAACACGTGACGATCAACCGCCGGCGCCTGGCGGACGCTGCCGTCCGCCAGACGCTCCCAGGTCAATTCCCCGCGATCTCGTCGGATCTCGAAGGTCGCGGCCAATTCGGTCGAGCCGTTCAAATGCGGGTGGTAAGCATAGTCCAACTGCACGATCTTGCTGCCGCCTTCGAAGGTCTTCCCAACGAGGCGCTTCTCCGCGGTGTAAGCGAAGACGGTCTCCGCCTCGCCCACGACACCCAATTCGATCAGCAGGGGCGCTGCCGGTTGGGCCATCAGCTGATCGCGGCCTACCCGCGCCCCGCACCCTTCGAGGATCGCGGCAATCGCCGGCCACGACCCCGCCGACGCCGCGCCCATCCGTAGTCCGTTGCGGGCCAGTTGGGCGCCGGCTCCTTCCCCCGCGCGAAGCTCGTCCACGTGGTTCCACACCTTGCGGGAGTTCATCGTCCCGTCGATGGGCATCTCCACGCGCATGACCTCGAACGCAAGATGGACCACGTGCAGCGTCTCGGCGGGATTGGCTCGCGAAGGAGAGGAAGGTGTGCGCGAGGGATCGGTCGGTTGGACTGATTCGTGTGGAGAGTTGCCTCCCATGGGGCTCGGCAGAGGCCAGGCACGTGGCGACTGGCACCCCTCCGCAAGCACGCAAGAAGCCGCTACCCACAACGCAAGGACCACATCGCCCGCGGAGATCTGACGCATGTCACCCAACGATCATCGGTACCTGGATTCTCAGGCGACGTCTCACCGCTGCCGCCCAGCGGTCGGGTTCGCCGGCGCGAAGTACTTGTACCACCACTCCGGAAAACGCTCCGCGGCCTTGAGGTAGTCATCGCGAAACAGAACCCGGGACCTCTTCAGCACCTCTTCGGGACATCGCCCGAGTGTAGGCTCGATGGTCAGACGTTGGCTGTCACGAAGGATGGTCAAGCGAACAACTGTACCCGGGCGGAACTGGCGGATCGACTGACTGAATTGGTCGTTCTCTCCGCTTTGAAATGGTTTGCCGTTGAGCGCGAGGATCACGTCACCGCTTCGCAAGCCCGCCCGGGCCGCACCGGTGTCCGCAGTGACCTGACCGATTCTCAGCCCGGTTTCACTCTCCGTGCTGTTGGGGCCTTTGACCGGACGCTGCATCGATGTGTCCATGCTGACACCGAGGAACCCGTTCCGATCAAGCACGTGATAATTGACGTATGCCGAACGAACGACCTTTTCGATGCGCAGGCGCTCTTCGAGATACTCCGCTTGATGGTACGCTTCGCGCAGCTTGGCGAAGGCGGGTGCGCCGATATCCAGCAATCGCTGCGTGGCCTGCTCGCGCTCTGTGAAGGAAGGAGCATTCAGCAGAGGCAGGAGCCTCGTCACTTCGGCCTCGGTTGCGGGATCGATCGGAAGCCTGAACTCCTCGTCGGTCAGCGGGCCGAGTTGCTGAGCCTCCAGCCGTTCATCGGTTGCAGCCTGACCCCAGGCCTGTACGACGAAGGCCTCCAGGCTGATCAGCGCGATCCATCGAGTGATTTGCATGCTCACAGCGCACCTCGGACCCCCTTACCATACCCAGTTTATCGCGGGGGTACAATCATTGCCGCCCAACGTCCGATACTCACCTCGCGCTGCAATCTGTGCCGATGAGAAGGGGTATAACCGTGCACGGAGGCGACTGGCGCGCAGCCCCAAGCGCGCTCCGCCGGTTGCGCCGCGATCCCTGTACCCCGCGGCTGGACAGCGGTTTCTGTTACGCGAGAATGCCGCCTCGCAAGACCGGGACGGCCCGGCGGGTCATGGGATAGACGGTGGTGGGGCGGTGGTTCTGAATGGGTCCTTTGGCGGCGTTTCTTGGTGCATCCGCGGCGTGGCTTGCAGCGGGCGCCGCCCTGGATACACCCATCCCCGGCATTCAGGTCCGGGCCCGGGCCGTGTCCCAGCACGTCCCGCTTAACCATCCGGTCTGGATTGAGTTCTCCATCGAAAACACCACCCGGGAGCCTATCACTCTCACCGTCCCCGGGACTGAGCCCCAGATTCCCCCGCCGGAAATGGGGCTTCCCCTGGCCCACGTATTCAGCAGCGGATCAGGAACCGGCGTGACCGTCTCGACCGAGTCCGGGCGCAACTGGGATGAGCCGGTCAGCTATCACGCCCCGAGCGAGGCGCCGATCCTGCTGCTAGGCGCCAAGAGCACAGTGGGAACCACGCTCGATCTTCGCGAGTACTTTCCCGCCCTGCGCAGCGCCGGACAGTTCCGCGTCACCTGGAAGCCCTACGCCGGCGCCGCCACGAGCCCCGCCGTACTCATCACCGTCGCACCTCGCAAGCAGGTAGAGATCGTCACCGACGACGGGAAGATGACCATCAGCCTGTTCTACGACGACGCGCCGCAGACGGTGGCCAATTTCATCGAGCTGGCTAAGACGGGTTTCTATACGGGCAAGACATTCCATCGCCTGGAGCCCGGCTACATGATCCAAGGCGGCGACCCGCGAGGCGATGGGACCGGTATTCGCCCCGACGGCAAGCGTATCCCCGCGGAGTTCAACGCTCATCCCCATCAGAAGGGCAGCGTCTCCATGGCCCTGCTCGATGACGATCCCGACTCGGCCAGTTGCCAGTTTTTCATCTGCAACACCCGCCAGAAGGATTGGGACGGACGCTACACCGTCTTCGGGGAACTCACGGGGGACGAGTCCTTCACCACCCTCGATCGTCTCATGGCCACTCCCGTCGATGACTTCGCCCGGCCGCGACGCCCACTCTACATGCGCGCCGTCCGTCTTACCGACGAGCCGGTGTCCTCGGCCCCCTGACGGCTAACGCGGTCTAGATCGGTGCCGCCGGCAGGGCATGGGCCGCTTTCTCCAATTCCGGTTCGACGCTCACGGCCTGCTCTGCCTCCACCGGTCGCCCAAAGCGGAGGAACAGGGCTGGCACCACGATCATGTTCAGGAACGTCGCCGAAAGCAGACCGAACAGGATCACGACGGCCATCGGGCTGAGGATCTCCCGGCCCGGCTGGTCGTGCCCGATCGCCAGGGGAATCAGCGCCAATCCGGCAGCCAACGCCGTCATGAGAATGGGCGCGAGCCGTTCCATCGCCCCGCGGCAAACCGCTTCACGAAAGTCCGCGACAGCTTCGAAACGCTGAAGGTGCCGGATGTGCGAAACCATCATGATTCCGTTGCGGGCCGCGATGCCGAACACACTGATAAAACCGATGAGCGAGGCAACGGAGAGAATGCCACCCGAGAGGTAGATGCCGGCCACACCGCCAATCAACGCGAGCGGCAGGTTGACCATGATGAGCAGGGCGTCGCGAACCGAGCGGAAAACGACATGCAGCAGGAATCCGATGCCCAGAACCACGACCAGCCCAAGGACGCCTAACGTCCGGCGCGTCTGCTCGGCGCTCTCGAACTGCCCGCCGTACTCGACATAGTAGCCGTTCGGCAGAGCCACACGTCGACCGACGGCGGCGCGTATGTCGCTCACGACGCCCCCAAGGTCCCGGCCGGCCACGTTGCACTGCACGACGATGCGTCGCTGGCCGTTCTCCCGCATGATGAGATTCGGTCCGCGCTCCTCGCTGATTCGAGCCAGCACTTTCAGTGGAATCTTCACGCCCTCCGGAGTGTCGACCAGAACCTCGCCGACTTCCTGCGGCGTTGCCCGCGTCCACGATCGGGCCGGGTCCGTCGTACCCACGCGTAAGGCCAGGTCAAAGGCGTTATTGCCCTCCAGGATCTGCGTCACGACCGTGCCCCGAAAGGCCGTTTCCACGGCGGCGGCTACGTCCGCGACCTTCAGTCCGAACCGGCTGATGGCCGAGCGATCGAAGTCGATACGCAAGATCGGTATCTGGGTCTGCTGCTCCGCCGAAAGATCCACAACACCCGGGATCTCACCCATGACCGACTCGACCTGCTTGGCCAGTTCCCGAAGTCTCTCAAGATCCTTGCCGTAGACTTTGACCGCAATGTTGGCACGGGTACCGGACAGCATGTGGTCGATGCGGTGACCGATGGGCTGGCCGAATGTCGCCTGCACTCCGGGAATGATGGCCAGGTCGCGCCGAAGGGCCTCCAGAAGCTCGCCCTTCGATCGCTTGGAAAGGCCCAGCCGAGTCGGGGCCTCCATGTCGAGGGTCAGATCGATCTCGCTGGCTTCGACGCCCTGGACGTGTTCGTCTTCTTCGGCTCGGCCCGTCCGCCGCCCAATGGCGACAATTTCCGGGTGCTGCATGAGCGTTCGCTCGACGACGTTGGCTAGGGCATCGCTTTCCTCCAGGGAAGTCCCCGGGAGCGTCACCAGCCCCACGACCAATGCTCCCTCGTTGAATTCCGGGAGAAAGCTTCGGCCGGAGAGAAACATGCCGACTCCCGCCACGGCCAACAAGACACCGGTTGGCGTGATCACCCACCAAGGATGGGATATCGCTGCATCGAGAGGCTTGGCGTACCATCGTTTCAGCGCATGAACCAGGCGAGCCTCTTTTCCGCTCTCCACCGTCCGGCTGGAGGGAAGCAGGTACATGCTCAAGGCCGGAGTCAGCGTCAGTGCAATCACGAGAGAGGCCGTGAGCGAGACTACGAAGGCCAGACCCAGCGGTTGGAGCAGCCGCCCCTCAACGCCGCTCAAGAAGAACAGCGGCACGAAAACGAGCAGGATGATCAGTGTGGCAAAGACGATGGAGGCCCGAACCTCCACACTGGCTTGGTAGATGACTTCCATGGCCGGTCGGCGTCGCCCCTCCGGCTTGGCCATGTTCTCCCGCAACCGGCGGATGATATTCTCCACGTCGATGATGGCGTCGTCCACCAGGGCGCCGATGGCGATAGCCATACCGCCGAGGGTCATCGTGTTGATGCTGAACCCGAACGCCCGGAGAGTGAGCACCGCCACCACCAGGGAGATCGGAATCGCCAGAAGCGTGATGACGCTCGACCGGATGCTTACGAGAAACGCAAGCACGACGATGATGACCATCACTCCGCCATCGCGGAGGGCCTCGACGGTGTTGTCCACCGACGTCTCGATGAAGCTCGCCTGGCGAAACAGGTTCTTGTTCAGCAGCATCCCTTGAGGCAGTGTGGACTGGATTTCGTCGAGGACCACGTCAAGCTCTTTCGTCAGGGCCAGAGTGTTGGCTCCCGGCTGCTTCTGGATGGCGATGATGACTCCGGGCTGGGTGAGGGGGTCCCAGTTCGGACCGCGACGTGACGCTGCCCCGGTTCCACGCTTGATGGCAGCCCCGATGGCTACCCGGCCCAGGTCGGACACCTTGATCGGCGTGTCGCTTCGGACGGCCACGACGGTGTTGGCGATGTCGTCCACATTGCGGATACGACCGATGCCCTGGATGACGCTCTCCTGTCCGCCTTGCACCAGGAATCCCGCGGACACGTTCTCGTTCGTGGATCGCAACGCTTCCGCTACCTCGTCGGTGCTGATTCCGTACGCTCGCAGTCGCTGCGGCGAAAGAACGACCTGATATTGTTTCTCGTCGCCGCCGATCGGCGTCACCTGCGATACGCCGGCCACTGACAGCAGTCGCCGCCGAATGTCCGTCGTGGCC
>SBAX01000406.1 GCA_005240095.1 Phycisphaera mikurensis | reverse complement strand
GCGCGTGCCCCGGCCGTGATGTTCGGCGCCGAAGGCGCTGCACGAGCCGGTCGTGCTCGTATCGAAGCATCCGGCTGCCGGATCGCAACATGCGCCGATGCAATCCGTGGAGGCGCAGCGGGTCCCCCGGCCGAGGAACTCTCCGCCGCCCTGGCTGCACGAGGCCGTGCTTGGGGCGTCGAAGCACCCCGCCTGCGGGTCGCAGCAGGCCCCGTAACAATCGACCTGCCCGCAGACGGTGCCCAGGCCCAGAAAATCGTTGGTCCCGCAGCCGGTTGGCGACGCCGCGGTGCAGCCGTCGGGCGTGCAGCAGGCGCCGGCGCACTGGGTTCCCGCGCAGGTCGTACCCAAACCACGAAACTCGCCGGGCGCCGGGCAGGCGTGGGCCGCGCTGGTGCGGCACGTTCCATCCGTCTGGCAGCAGGCTCCGCCGCACTGCAAGCCGGCGCAGGCGACGCCGCTGCCCCGAAACGCGCCGCCGGCGGATGTACACAAAGTGAACTCTCTTTCCTCGCATGAACCGTCGGGAAGACAACAAGCGCCGGGACTCGGCGGGGAGCACGATGTGTCATACGAAATCGTCAGAACGCCGTTGCCCCGCTCACCTTCCCATCCGGCTACGCGGATGAGATAGCAGCGGTCGCCCTGCACAGTGAAGAGTACTTCGGACGGGCCGCCGAGAACCCCGCAAGTGTCATCGCCGCAGGCAAGCTGCGCGGCGGCATCCGCCGGACAGGTACACGTAAGGCCACCCCCGTACACAAGCAGGACGCTGTCGAAGTCCGTGGCGCCGCAAAGAGTGGCGCGGACGGTTCCATCGCACGGGGCGATGTACTCGTACCACATGTCGTTGCCCACAGGTTGAGCGCCGCTTTCACAAGCTACGGTTGCGGGTCCATCCGTGGTGGCGCAGCGAGTCTCGAACGCGGCGGTCACCGTCGGACTATACGGAAGCGCGACCGCGTTTGCGCATTGATCGTTGGGCGCTCCGCACGGCTGCTCGCTACACAGGGTGCCGTAGCCAAAAAAATGCCCCGACCCGGCTGCACACGTGCCGGGCAAAGTTCCCGAGCATGTGCCGTCGCACTGGCAGCACGCCCCCTGACAGGCCTGGCACGTCGTTCCGATTCCGTAGTAGAAGGACAGCGTGCAGAGCTCCGGCGCTGTCAGAACGCAATCGTTGTCCGAGCAGCATGCCCCCCAGCAGGCTTCGGGCGTGCAGCTCTCAACCGGAGTCCCCCCGGCGCGGGCGCAGAGGTTTGGGGTCGAGGTCGCGCACGAGCCGTCCTCGAAGCAGCAACCCGACTGCACCTGGGCACGGACCTGGCAGGCCAGCAGGAGCAGCGTCCCCTGCAAGAACCAACTACGTCTACATCGGGCTTGAGTGTTCACTGCATCACCCTTCAGCGAGGCGCACCAAAAGGCCCGGTACCGAGCGACCGGCCCAAGCGGCTCCGCAACCCATAGACGTCAAAGGGGCACGGCGAGGATCAGCTTTCTCAAAACAACGTGGCTCGGGGTGTTACAAAGGCGGGCGGCCGTTAGCGCCCGGAAGGCGCTGAAGCACCGGCGAGCTGTTCGAGCCTGGTGCGCCAGTCGGCGGCCTTGGTGTCGTAACCTTTGTCCTGCTCGGCCGCATGGCGCAGCTCGTAAAGCTGAACCAGGCATTCGAGGCAGCGGCGGACCAGGATCGGCGGGGGCGCGCCTTCGTCCGGGCTTGAGAAGCTCTCGACGGCCGCCAGCAGAAGCGTCTCGGCCTCGGCCAGGCGCGCGTCGCGTAACTCCGGTGAGTCAGCCGGATCGGCGGCACGCTGGATCAAGGTGTTGGCCAGCCCCTGCCGCGGGAGCTGCCGATCTTTGGACGGAAAGCGCTGCCCATGGACGGCGATGAGCTCGCGATAGAGCCGCTCCGCCTCCGCGTAGTCGCCACGGTCACAGAGCAGCGACGCCAGACCGTTGAGGCTATAAGCGACGGTGACATGTTCTTCGCCCAACGTCCTACGCGTGATGGCCAGCGACTCGCGAAACAGGGGTTCCGCCTCGGCGAATTTCTTCTGAGCTTTCAGCGACACGCCCAGGCCGGCGAGTCCGCGCCCCGTGTCCGCATGGGTGTCGGACAAGGTTGCGCGCCAGATATCCACGGCTTCGCGAAACAGCGGCTCCGCGTCGACGAATTGTCCGTTGCCGTTCAGGAAGATGCCGAGATTGTGCAGGCTCTGGGCCACGTCGCGGTGCTCGGAGCCCAGCAAAGAACGGCGCAGGGCTAAGGCCTCACGAAGGAGGACCTCGGCTTCCGCTCGCTTGCCTCGCATCACCAGCAGGTTTGCCAGATTATTGAGCGACCCGGCCACGATCGCATCTCGATCGCCGAGGAGCTTGCGTCGGATGGCCAACGATTCGCGGAACAGCGATTCCGCGCTCGCGTACTCGCCTTTGTACTGGAGAAGCAGCGCCAGGCTGTTCAAATTGTCGGCCACGTCCAGATGCTCATCTCCGAAGAGCTCGCGACGGATCGCTAGGGCCTCGCGCTGCATCCGTTCGGCCTCGTCGTATTGTTGTTGCTTGCGCAGGGTGATGGCGAGACTCTGCAGGGATGCGGCAACGTCGGCGTGCCTGTCGCCGTAGAGGCGGCGTTGTATGGCCAAGGCCTCACGGCATGCCGACTGGGCTTCGGCGTACTGATCGCGGTCAAGAAGAATCCGGGCGAGGGTGCTCAGGGTTGTGGCAACCTCGCCTGCCTGGGGCCCCAGCTCCTCGCGACGAATGGCCAGGGCTATGCGACACTGCTCTTCGGCCTGGGTGTGGAGTCCCAGGGCCCTGTATGCGGCGGCCAGGGAATCCAGGATCTGGGCGCGCACCAGCGGTTGATTCTTGAAAGTCCCTTCGGCGGCCTTCGCGGCGCTCTGGAGGAGGAACTCGTCGATGACCCGCCGCGCCACGTCGGTGGCCGGAATATCGCCGGTGGCGGCGTCAAACTCGGAGAGGGCGGCGGCAATCTCTACCGGGTCCCGCGGACGGCGGTGGGGCCACTCGCCGATGGTCTGGCGCTCCAGTGTGGATCGCAGGGTATCCCGCAGGTGACTGTGGATCCCTCGACCCACGGCCTCGGCATCCAGGGCGCTTAACATGTTGGCCTGAAAATCCGCCACCTGCTTGGTTTCCTCCGCCCGTTTCTCTGCCAGGCGCCTGGCCTTGGCTTCTTTCCAGGCGAAGTTGACCGACACCGCGGTGGCTGCCATCAAGACCGCGGCGACCATCGCTGTCGCCGCGACCGCCGCGCGATGACGGCGGGCGAACTTGCGCATGCGGTAGGCGGCGCTCGGGGCGCTGGCCAGCACCGCCTCGTCGCGCAGGTGTCGCTCAATGTCTTCCGCCAGGGCGATCGCGCTGGCGTAGCGGAGGGACCTGTCCTTCTCCAGGCACTTCATCACGATCCAGTCGAGATCGCCGCGGAGGGCGGTTCGCAGGCGGCGGCGATCCGTGTCCCGGCGCTCGACGATGCCCGCTGTCGCGTCGCCCAGCGCGGAGAGCCGCGTGGAGGGGCGGACGGGTTCGTCCTCGCGGATGATCCGCAGCATCTCGCTGAGCCCGGCGCGAAGAAGCCTCGTGGTGTCGAAGGGCGTGGTGCCGGTGAGCAGCTCGTAGAGAAGGACGCCGAGGCTGTAGATGTCCGAGCGGGTGTCGACATCGGTGGCCGTGGCCCCTGCCTGCTCGGGGCTCATGTAGGCCGGGGTGCCGATCATCTGCCGCTGCTCGGTGAAGATGGTGCGGGCGGTCAGCTCGGCGTCGGTGGCTTTGGCGATGCCGAAGTCGATGACCTTGGGAAGCGGCGCGCTGTCCTGCATGGACACGAGAACGTTGGACGGCTTGATGTCGCGATGGATGACTCCCTTCTGATGGGCGTGCTGAATGGCGCTGCATACCTGCATGAAGAGACGCAGGCGCTGGGGTGTATCCAGGCGATGGGCGTCGCAGAAGTCGGTGATGGGCTCGCTGGATACGAGCTCCATGGCGAAATAGGGCCTGCTGGCGCGGGTGGCGCCGGCCTCGAAGATCGTGGCGATGGCGGGATGATCCATCATGGCCAGGGCTTGCCGCTCGGCTTCGAAGCGGGCGATGACCTGCCGGGTGTCCATGCCCAACTTAATGACCTTGATGGCCACCTGCCGCCGCACGGGTTCGAGCTGTTCGGCGCGGTAGACGTCTCCAAAGCCGCCCTCGCCGATCAGCTCGATCAGGCGGTAGCGGTCGATGAGGTCCGCAGGCAGCTCGGGCGCACGCGCGGCGCTCGCGGACTCCACGGTCGTGCTCTCGTCAAGGAAACCTCCGGCCGCGTCGTGCGCCTGCAGGAGCGAAGCCAGCTCGGCGTGGAGGACTTCGTCGCGGGCGCAGGCTTCCTTAAGGAAGATCGCGCGGGCTTCGGTGTCCAGGTTCAGGGCTCGCTCGAAGAGTTCCGCGGCGCGGTCGCTGAGGCTCGGCGTTGTTGGGTCATCCGCGGTCATCGGCGAAGCTCCCTTGGCCCAGTTCGCGATAGAGCCAGGCGCGGGCCAGTTGCCAGCGGCGCTTGACGGTGGGGGCGGAGACTCCCAGGGCCTTGGCCGTGTCCTCGACATCGAAGCCCACAAAGAATCGAAGCTGGACGACCTGGGCCATGTCCGGCTGGACGGCGCTGAGGCGCTGAATGGCTTCGTCTAAGCGCAGGAAATCGTCGGGATCTTCGGGGAGGCGCACGGGCGTGTCGGTGAGCGGCACGCGCCTGCGGTCGCCGCCGCGTTTGAGGCGGTTGCGGGCGCGGGCGTGGTCGATGAGCACGCTGCGCATGGCTGCGCCCGCGGCGGAGAAGAAGTGGGCGGGGGAGTCCCAGTTGACCTCGCCGCGCCCAACGAGGCGCATGTAGGCCTCGTGCACAACGGCGGTGGCCTGGAGGGTTTGGTCGGGCCGCTCGGCGCGGAGGTAACTCTGGGCCAGGCCGCGGAGTTGGGCGTAGACCTGCTCGAGCAACTCCGGCGCGGACGCCGGATGGCGCTGCGCCTCATCGAGCAGTTGGACAATGGAGGTTGTGTCTGTGGCCGCCATCCTTGTAGCTGCGTTCCCGACCCCGCGGGCATTGTACTTCGCTTCCGCATCGCTGCCCAAAGTGCGCGCGGCCCTTGGCGTGGGTATGCGGCTATCGGTCGCTGGCAGTCCCATAAGACGCTACTGGCCCTCGGCGGGGACAAAGCCGATCAATTACTATCTGACTGATCGAAAACCCTATGCGAGTTCAACGCCTATTCATATTCTCTGTGGCGCTGGGGCTCATGGCGAGCCCGGGCTGCGATCCTGCGCTGCCGGTTGGGAGTTCGGCGCTGCCGGACAACACGCCTTCCGCCGGTCTGACTGCGGATGAGGCCGGGCAGATTGCCCTGGGTGCTGCCAAAGCGGTTGCCCAATCGGCGGCGGCGGTCATGCCGCTCAAGGACCTTCAGGCCATCTTCGAGTTCGGCATGCCTCCGCCGGCGTGTCCTGTCCTGGATGCGACAGTGTCCTCCGGCAACACGCTGAGCATTGAACTCAACTATGGCGAAGGCTGCCGCTCGAGCTATTTCGCGGACTCGAGCTTAAGCGGCAAGGCTCGCGGTGTGTTCTATGCGGGCGATTATCGATTCAGCATGTCCTTTGAGGAGCTTGCCGTGGACGGGGAGGCGGTCACCGGATCGACCGGCGGTGCGGTGGAGCCAACCAGCGGGGACACGGCGATGCGGCTGGAGCTCAGCGCGGGCAGCGGCGGTGTCACGGTCCGCGGTACCGCGAACGTGACGCTGGAAAGCGGCGGGGCGTCGATGCGCATCTCCGGCGAGCGGCTCACGGCCACCACGTCGGATGGGAAGTCCTACCAGCTTGCCTTGCGGGAGGTGCTCGTAACCGCCGCGGCCAACCCGTCGCTTGTGCCGCAGGCCGGGATCGTAGAGATCGTGGACATCACGCAGCCGTCCGCCCCCACCCTCGCCACCGTGCAGTTCGCTCCCCAAACGCCCGCCAGCGGAGAAGTAGTCGCGGACCTTATCCCGCCCGCTGCGGTCCCCCAAACAGCTACCAAAGTACGGTAGCGATATCGACTTCATGCCAGCCAGCCGGCGACACGATTGACAGTGTTGGCTCCAGCCCAGACGATGACCGCAACGGCGATCGCGGGGCGGTCGCGGATCGACGCTAGTCGGAGGCGAACAATGGAGTTTCTGCGCATCCCCAGGCATGGGTACTACGTGGAGTATGGCGAGCACGTCGATCCGGGACCATACCGGCATTACTTCTGCGGCGAGAATTGCATCCCGGGCGCGCACTGTCCCAATTGCGATAAGCCACTTCTGCTCATGCTCAACCTGGATACCACCGACCCACGACTGGAGTTAACCGGCTTCCCCTCGCGGATGCTGCCGCTGCTCTACTGCTGGACGTGCGACATCGCCCAAGATCCACCGTTTTGCTACCGCGTGCTTTCGGACGGCAGTGTCGAGCTGGTCCGCTTCGGCAAAGGCAGGAGCCAGCCGGATGACTTTCCATATGCGCCCTATCCGGTTTTCTTTCCGGGTAGTGCTGCCACCCTTAGGCAAGTGCCAGCGGATGTCGAGGAAGCCATGCAATGGTATGAGTGCGGTACGCGAGACGAAGCACTTGAGAAACGGTATGGTGCTATAGTCGACAGGGTTTATGATGACTGGACACGACATCAAGTTGGCGGAATTCCTATGATGATCCAGTGCGCGGTCGAAGTGAAATGCCAGGTTTGTGGCCAACCCGCCCCCTTACTTGCAGCAATCGCGGACAACACGACCGATGACCGTGGTTTTGTAGCGAATGCGGGTGTCCAGAGCCTCTTCCACGTCTGCCTTGCATGCGCTAGTATTCATGCTTATAGCGAGTTTGATTAGCGATTATTACATGATAAACCTGCGCGGCAACCAGAAGAGTGGCGCAGTCAGGGCTCCGGCTCCAAGTGTTCCCATCGCCCGCCCGATCGCAGCTCCTGGTGGTACCGCCGTTGTATCTTCGTAAGCTCCCCAAAGGCTTGCTGCTTTGTGATCTCTCCCGCGTTGAATGCCCGTTCGATCTCCTCCACTTCTGACGCTATCGCATCGCTGTAGGCGCGGTGAGGCTCGGGGAATCCCTGCGGGTGATTACGAGTGCGCATGAACTTCAGGTTCTTCGCATGGTTGATTTCAAATCCGACTCGCTTGAAGAAGCCGCTGAAACGGTTGCCTATGCTTCTGGGAATAATGTGATGCACCCTGATGATTGTGCTAAGACCCCATTCCTTAAGAAACGCGCGCGCTCGGCTCCACCAATTGCGGCAGCTATTGTGAGCGAGCAAATCGAGCGACGTCACGAAGTACGTGTGGGAGCGGCAAACTGTGAGATTGTGAACTCGTGCCGATCTCTCAAGCCGCGTGAGGCTTTCCACGTACTCCGTTGCCCCGCCTGCTGTAAGCAGTCGATCTCCTGGCGCGAGTGCCACCGCTGGCGTCCATCCCTTGCCAACAACCCAAAACGGGTGCTCGGGAGTGCAGCGCACGATGGTTTCGTCGACGCCGACTTCCACGAGGCTCTCGGCGACGTGACTGAACGTGTCGAGGACGCGCTGCGGACTTGGCGTGCCCCCCACTTCGTCGAGGCTGAGAACTTCGTCGCCGACGGCGATGCCCTCGATGGCCTTGTGGGTGCCGTCGGCCATGAGCACCTGCGTTCCGGCCTCGAAGCAGATCGTCGAGCCAAAGGGCCCGAGGATCATGCTGAAGAGGGCGTTTTCGCTTTCGTCCCAGACAACTTCGTCCCAGGCATGGGCACCAGCCGTGTAGGCCTGAACGAGGTTGAAGCCGTAGCGCAGCTTCGCGCTGCTTTCCTCCAGGGTCGCCATAGCGCCGATGCGGTTTTCCTGGAGTTCATCAATAGCAGCGCGCACGTCCTCGTCGAACACTGACGAGGCCTTTCCAAACAGCGAATCGGCGTCCTGGATTGAATCGAACCGGTTCTGCCACGCCCGGCCAGCATAGGTCTCCTGGTAGGAGTCCCAGTTGCGAAGCGTCCTCGACCAGGATTCGTCGAGAAGCGTCAGTCCCGATGGATCATGGAACGTCGTCGGATTACTTCCGGCGTACTGGTACAGACTCATTCCGTCGCCGTAGCCCTCCATGGGATCGAGCATGGCCATGGCGCTGGCGACTTGGCCGTTGCGCAGAAGCGCGCTGGCGAAGATGAGGCCGCTGCCGTTGGGGTCGCGTTGGTGCCAGCGGCCGGTCAGGGGGCCAAGGGTGCGATGTCCGATGGAGAAGTCGCGGGTTTCCTGGTCGTAGGT
>SBAX01000072.1 GCA_005240095.1 Phycisphaera mikurensis | reverse complement strand
TCATCGCCGAGGACCAGGATTCCCAGATGACAGCTATTGCCACGATCTCAACCGCCGACGTCGTCATCGACGCATTGCTGGGTACCGGATTCTCCGGCGCCGTGCGCGCCCCGCTTGACAGGCTCATCGCCGCCGTGAACGCCGCCACGAAACGCGCCACCGTGGCCGTCGATGTACCCTCAGGGCTCGACTGCGATACCGGCGCCGTCGGCGGCGTCGCCATCCGCGCCGACCTCACCATCACCTTCGTGGCCGCCAAACGCGGCTTCACCCTGGGAGACGCCCCCTCCTACGTCGGCCGCCTTCAAGTCGCCGACATCGGCGCCCCTCGCGAACTGCTCGATAACGTCTAGCGAGGCGTGGGGCTGAGCCCGCGCGGACGTTGCGGGGAAATAGTGTTTCGGACAGAATGGACTCGCGTTCGGCTGGGCTGCAACGGCTCCGCCTGCTATGATCGGCATGGACTTGAGGTCGGCGTCGGACAGGAGCCTCGACATGCGGAAACTTCAAACCCATCGCAAATGGCTGGCGGTCCTCGCCGCGGCTTGCCTTGGGCAAAGCTTTCAAGCCGGCGGTTGCACCCTGCGGGATCGGCTGGATGCCCTGACGGTCACTCCACGGGAAGCAATCGGTGATCTGCTGTGGACCGGCTTTTGGGGGCCATTTCGCGCCCTTGGGTCTTCCAACGACGACTGATCCTACCCTCCAACAAAGGCGAGCCAAGGGCTTTAAGCCCGCGCGGACGCTCGAATGCGACGACCTTAAGAGCGTCGCTTTGTGTCGCCCGTCGGGCACGCCCGCTGCTAACGTTCACCGCACGTCAAAACCGCCGGAGTTGCAATCCGCCGCTGTTGTGCCTCCACCGCCGGGCAGTTGCTCAGGTCCGAAAGGAAACGCTGGCTGCTGAGCATCTCATCCAGCGTGTGCGTGTCGAGCATCAGCTCCACGTACAGCGGATGTCCCTCGCCCGTGTCTTCGCGCTCCACGTGTCCGAAGCCGAGCACGTGCCCGATCTCGTGGGCGATCACATTCCCGAACAGCGTCACCCACTCGTCAAAAGTAAATGGCCCGCCCAGCCGCTCGATCTCCCGGCTGTAGACGATCGCTTCGTCGTCGTGATCCTCATTGCACCGATCGTACTCGGCCTCCGCGATCTGCGTGGCACTCTCCAGCGACGCCACCTGGGCCACGTACACCACGTTGTACGGCGCCTCCGACGGTCCCTCTCCCGTCCGCACCGACACCGGGACGGGAAAGTCGCACAGCAGGCCCGCCACGTGCGAGCGGACCGCCTCTTTGAACGCCTCCTCGTCGTCGGCCAGCGTCCCGCCGTCCGTCGTGGCGAAAGCCTCGAAGTCCAATCCCGGCAGTTCCCAGTCGGGATAGATGCGGCTTACTCCGCCCGACCAGTCGATCAGCACCACATCACCCACCTCCGCGGGATCGAACCCTTCGCAATCCGACACAAAAAGAGGTTCGAGCCCATTATCCCGCACCAACCATGCTCCACACCCCGTCATCGGCGCAAGCCACAGCGCGCAGGCGATTGCACCAGCGCACCTCAAGGCCATGGCTCGACCATCGGAGTACAGCTTCCACCTCCTGCGGGCGGTTTATAGGACAACGGTACGGAGGAAACCAACCGGGACGACCGCTGACCATTCTTTGGCGCCCGCTCGTGCCAAGTCAATGGCCCCTCTGTGGGCCGAGAATCTCTTCTCGGCGCCCACGCAGGCGGGATTCCTATCCCAAGCCAGGGTTACGGCAAGACTCCCCCGCGAGCCGAAACGTCCCTATAATGTCCCCACGATGTTCAACTACAAGCACGTATGCTTGGAGGCCTTCGGCTACGCTCTCCCCGAGACGGTGGTCACCTCCGCGCAGATCGAGCGCGAGCTCGCCCCCGTCTACGAGCGCTTCAACCTCCACGAGGGTCGCCTGGAAATGATGACCGGCATTCGCGAGCGCCGCTTCTGGGACAACGGCACCCTCCCCAGTGACGCCAGCACCCGCGCCGGCCGGCGGGCCCTCGAGGCCTCAGGCGTCTCGCCGCAGCAGGTGGAATGCCTGCTGCACACCTCGGTCTCACGCGATTGCCTCGAGCCCGCCACTGCCTCGGTCGTACACGATCATCTAGGCCTGCCCGACCGCTCGGTGATCTACGATATTTCCAACGCCTGCCTGGGGTTCCTCAACGGCATGGTCTCACTGGCCAACATGATCGAGCTCGGCCAGGTCAAGCGCGGCCTCATCGTCGCCGGCGAAAGCAGCCGCCAGCTCGTCCGCACCACCATCGACCAGTTGCTCAAAGCTCGCAACCTCACCCGTCGCGACCTCAAGAACGCCTTCGCCTCGCTGACCATCGGCTCCGGCGCCGTCGCCCTGGTGATGACCCACGACTCGGTTTCGCAGACCGACCATCATTTGCTCGGCGGTGTCATCCGCACCGCCTCTCAGCACAATGATCTTTGCCGCGGCAGCGCCGATACGGGCTTCGAACCCGACGCCGTCATGAGCATGCGCACCGACGCCGAAACTCTGCTCGACGGCGGATGCGCCCTGGCCGGCCGGACGTGGAAGGACTTCAAGCAGGCCCTCGGCTGGTCCGCCCGCGATATCGATCGCACCTTCTGCCACCAGGTCGGCGCCGCCCATCGCGAACGTTTCTATCAGGCCATCGATCTCGACGAGTCCAAGGACTTCTCTACCTTCGAATTCCTCGGCAACGTCGGCTCCGTTTCCCTGCCCCTTACCATGGCCATGGGGCTTGAGCGCCATCCGCCCCCGCCCGGCGCGAACATCGCCATGCTCGGCATCGGCAGCGGACTAAGCTGCGTCATGCTCGGTAGCCGCTGGTAGCTCTCCATCGTGCGCGACCCACGCCTAACCGAACTCGGCGACCTCTACCCCTTCAACTCCCACTACCTCAATCTTCCCCCTCTCCCCTCGGGAGAGGCTGAGGGCGACCACGGCGGGAGCCCGAAGGGGGTGAGGGCCGGTTCCCCCTCTCCCTCCCAGGGAGAGGGCTGGGGTGAGGGTCAAAACGCGGGGATGCGAGCCTCCCCCGTCGAAAAGGGTGGATCAAGGTTCATAGCCTCCCCCCTTAACAAGGGGGGAGCAAGGGGGGTCGTTCGCATGCACTATCTCGACGAAGGCGCCGGCCCGCCCATGCTCCTGCTTCACGGCAACCCGACCTGGTCGTTCTACTACCGCGACTTGATCAAAGGTCTCGCTGGCCGATACCGCCTCATCGCCCCCGACCACATCGGCTGCGGCCTCTCCGACAAGCCGCAGGACTATCCCTACACCCTGGCCACGCACATCGACAATCTCACCCGCTTGATCGATTCGCTTGGGCTGACCGACGTGACCCTCTGCGCGCATGACTGGGGCGGTCCGATCGGCTTCGGGTGGGCGGTGCGAAACCCGCAGCGCGTCCGCCGACTCATCGTCTTCAACACCGCCGCCTTCCTCGAAGGCGTCATGCCCCTGAGCATTCGCATGTGCCGCTGGCCGGTCCTCGGCCCGCTTGGCGTGCGTAGCCTCAACCTCTTCGCCCGTGCCGCAACACGCATGACCACCGTCCGACCCTTGCCTCCGCAGGTCCGCCGCGGTTACCTACTGCCCTACGACAGCTACGCCAACCGCGTCGCCATCCACCGCTTCGTGCAGGACATCCCCCTGTCGCCGGCGGTCCCCAGCTACGCAGTGATGCAGGAAATCGAGCGGGAGCTGCCCCTCCTTCGCGATCACCCCATGCAGATCTTCTGGGGCATGCAGGACTTCGTTTTCACGCCGCGATTCCTAGAGAGCTGGATCGCCCGCTTCCCCCACGCCGCCGTCCACCGCCTCCCCCACGCCGGCCACTACGTTCTCGAAGACGCTCGCCAACAAATCCTACCCCTCATCCCGTGAGCGAGCCGTTGGACTAAGCCCGCGCGGACGCACGATGGGTTGCATGGCCAAGCGCAGCGATGCCCGAGGAACCACCAGCGCGTAGCGTCGCCCCTCGTGGGCGGCGCTTGAAAGCCGTGTGGCTCTCGGATGCGAGTCGCACGAAGTTGACTACTGACGCGCGTCCTACAAGTGCCGCACCCGCCAGCCGCCGTCCACGTCGAACACCGCCCCCGTCGAGAAAGGAAAATCCCCTCGCGCGATCGCTGCCACCGCCCGCCCGACTTCTTCCGGCTTGCCCCAGCGGTTGATCGGCGTCATCCCCTTGGCCATCTTCGCGTTGTAGTAGTCCCGCGTGGCCTGACCCGACGTCATGTCCGTCTCGATGATCCCCGGACAAACCTCATAGACGTTGATGCCGAACTCCGCCAGCCGCACGGCGAACAGCTTCGTCACCATGCTCACTCCCGCCTTGCTGATGCAGTATTCGCCGTAGTTCGCCGCCGCCGTGTACGAGCGCAGCGACGAGATATTCACGATCGCCGCGGAGGTAATGGCCTTCTCTTTGATCTGCTCCACCATCTCCTTGGCCACGCGCTGCGTCAGGAAGTACGGCGCCTTGAGGTTCATGTTGAGGATGCGGTCGTAGCTCTCCTCCTCCGTCTCCAGAATGTCTTTCCGTACCTTCGGGGCGATGCCCGCGCTGTTCACCAGCAGGTCAATCCTTCCGAAACGGTCCATAGTGTAGCCCACCAGCAGCTCCCGGTGCGACTGCGCCGACACGTCCGCCTGACAGATGTCCGCGGACACTCCGTGCGCCTCGACGAGTTCTTGCGTTTCCTGTGCCGCGGAGAGGTTCTCGTTGAAGT